>WHTT01000082.1 GCA_009377605.1 Luteitalea sp. | reverse complement strand
AACGTGCGGCCGAGTGCGGGTGACACACCAAGCGTCTCGAAGAACCGCGGCGTCACCTGTGCAATGGAGAGCTGTTCT
This sequence comes from Luteitalea sp., assembly GCA_009377605.1. Classification (NCBI taxonomy): domain Bacteria; kingdom Pseudomonadati; phylum Acidobacteriota; class Vicinamibacteria; order Vicinamibacterales; family Vicinamibacteraceae; genus Luteitalea; species Luteitalea sp. Next base: position 27,901 of record WHTT01000082.1, on the reverse strand, counting down.
GGTGCGCCATCTCCCGTCAGGCTCGCGCGGCCTAACTTGAAGACGGCCATCTCCTCGAACACGCTGTTCTGTTCCTGCCACTCGGCGAGCTCGGCGAGTCCGGACCAGCTGGTCAACGGGATGGGGCCAAAGGTGCCGTCACCCGCCAGCACCATCGTCAGCCTCTGGCTGTCGGGATAGGGGAGCGGCCGCAGCCACACGCCGTACGCGAAGCTGAAGATGGCGGTGTTGGCGCCGATGCCGAGCGCCAGCGTCAGGAGAATGACCGCTGTAACCCCTGGAGTCTTCGCAAGCATCCGAAGCGCGAAACGAACATCCTGGAGGAGCGTGCGCATGACACCTGCTCTAGCGAAGGCCGTGCCACGCGTAACGACCGGTCCGCCCTGAAAAGTGACGGTAATCGGCGGATCGCCGAACTCGGCCGCGTTGAGCGTGTCCGAAGCCGGGAAGCCCCGTCCCACTAGCGAACGGCACCCAGGTTGCGGCGCGTTTGACCGATACGCGCCCGTGGTCGTAAACTTGTCTAGACATATAGACAATAGCTCAGCTCCATGTCCAAGCTCTCCTCTCTTGCCGGCCGCCGAGTCGACCTCGCCGTCGTTGGCGGCGGCATCATCGGCGCCGGCGTTGCGCGTGACGCGGCGATGCGCGGCTTGAGCGTCGCGCTGTTCGAGCGGGCCGACTACGGCAGTGGAACGACGGCCGGTTCCACCCGTCTCATTCACGGCGGACTCCGCTACCTCGAGCAGTTCGCGTTCCCACTCGTCCGGCTCGACCTTCGCGAGCGCGAGATCCTCCTTCGGAACGCCCCGCACCTCGTGAAGCCGCTGCCGTTCCTGCTACCGTTCTACAACGAGCGCTGGTGGGCGCGACTGAGGTTGCGCCTGGGGATGCAGCTCTACGACGCCCTGAGCTTCGACAAGACCCTGCCGTCTCATCGCATGCTGCGCGCTGAGCAGGTCGCATCCCTGGAGCCGCACCTCGCGCCGCGCGGGCTCCAAGGCGCGGCGTTGTACTACGATGCGCAGGCGGCGCTGCCAGAGCGGCTCTGCCTCGAGAACATTCTCGACGCGAGCTCGCACGGTGCCGAGACCTTCAACTACGCCGACGTCGTTGGGAGCTTGCGTCGAGGGTCGCGTGTTACCGGTCTTCGCGTGCGCGACGTCATCGAGGGCAGTGAGGTCGACGTCGAGGCGCGCGTAGTTGTCAATGCGGCTGGTCCTTGGCTGGATCGCGTCGCCAGACGGCTCGAGCCTGACACACCCGTCCGCCTGCGGACGACGCAAGGCATCCACGTTGCGGTCCCGCCTCTCACCACGCATGCCGTTGCGCTTCGATCCGCCGTCGACGGTCGTGTGGTCTTCGTCATTCCGTGGCTCGGCTACACCTGGATTGGCACAACCGACACCGACTACGGCGACGATCCAGCATCTGCCCACGCTGGTGCCGCCGACGTCGACTATCTCCTACGTTCTGTGCGGCCGTACTTTCCGGGGCTCCGGCCGCGCGACATCTTGTTCACCAACGCGGGTGTCCGTGCGCTCGTGCGCGCGGAGGGCGCAGCCTCCAAAGTCTCCCGCCTCCATCGCATTGTCGACGGCGATCGCACGGGCGCGGAGGGCCTCATCACGATTGTCGGGAGCAAGTTGACGGGCTACCGCGCGATCGCCGAGCAAGCCACGGATCTCGCCTGCCAGAAGCTCGGTGTGACGAGGCGCGCCGAGACGGCCGAACGGCCCCTGCCTGGCGCCGTGGACGAGGAGCTCGCCGCCGAGCGGAGCACCGTTTCGGATGGGGATGCGACACATCTCGAGGAGGTGTATGGGCGGCGCGCGGCTCGCGTGCTCCAGCTCGCCGTGATCGACCCGTCGCTCCGGGCGCGTCTCGCGCCGGACTATCCGGACATCGCCGCGCAGGTCGTGTTCGCCGTCCGAGAGGAGCAGGCGCGCAGGCTCTCCGACGTGCTCCTGCGCCGCACGCGTCTCGGATTCACGGCCGACCAGGGACGTGCCGCAGCCGAGCGAGTCGCCGATCTGATGGCGCGCGAGCTGGGATGGCCGGAAAGGCGCCGCCTCGACGAGACGCGCGCGTACCACAACGTCATCACAGCCACGCAGGCGTTCAGAGCGCCGCACGACCGAGCCTGCGCCGAGAGCGCCCGCTGACGAATATTCTAGCGGAGCGCGGCCTCCGGCCGCGCTCCCCGACGCTCACGGTGCGTTCACGCCTTTGCGCTCCGCGCTACGGCGGACGAGTCGGCGAACGCGCCCTACCATCGTGGTAGGGACGCCTCGCCGAGGCGTCCGTTTCTCGAAACTTGACATAATGCGTCAAGTTTTCGTCCTCAACGGTTCTATAGTGACGACATGGCGCAGCCGTTTGGTCGCGTCGATCGCGACCTCCCGATCTATGTTCGCATCGCGGATGCGATCCACGAGGAGATCGTCTCCGGTGCGCTCCAGCCGAATACGAAGCTCCCTTCCGAGCACGCGCTGATGGAGAAGTACGGCGTGGCGCGCGAGACCGTGCGGCGCGCGTTGGCGCGGCTCCAGGCGAGTGGCTTCATCTACGCCAGGCGTGCCGTCGGCAACTTCGTATCGGAGCCGCTCGTCGACCAGGAGCTCGACGAGCTTTTCAGCTTCTCGGAGGTGATGGCGCACCGCGGTATGAAGGCAGGCGCGCGCCTGCTCGCGGCGGAAATCCAGGAGCTCTCCGCGGTGGACTCGCCGGTCCTCGCAGCGCTGCATCTTCCCGTCGGCGAGCGCGTGATCTATCTCCGCCGCCTGCGCCTCGGAAACAAGCAGCCCTTGGTCATCGCGACGACGTTCTTGCCCGCGCGCCTCTTCCCTGGCTTCTTGGACCAGGACCTCAAGCGCAAGCACGTCTACGACATCATGGAGCAGGTCTACTCGCGCCGCCCGGACGATGCCACGCAGACCTTCGAGGCGGTCACGCTCAACGGCGAGGATGCCAAGCGGCTGGCCGTAGCGCCAGGCTCGCCCGCATTGCTCATCACGCGGATTGGCTATTCGAAGGGAACGCCTGTCGAGTACGCCACAGACTATTACCGCGGCGACCGCACGCGGTTTCGCGTGCGTCTCGGCCACATCGACTAGCAGCGCCCGACCTAAAGGTCGGGCGATCAGTGGCTACGTGCGGTCGAGCAGCTCCTCCACAATGGCTGCCCACTCATCGTCCAGTGAAGCGGCGGCCTCGGGCTGGCCGGCGCGCCGATACCAATACCGGGCGTTGCCCAGGTCCCCTTCCTTGCGGTGCAGATACGCGTGCACGCGGGCTGCGTCGGCTGAGTCGTCGTCCTGGACGATGGCGTGCGCGCGATCCCAATCGCCCTTGGCGTCGTGCCACAGAGCCCGCAATGCAGCTGGCAGCGGATCAGGTGGTGCCGTCTCCGACAGCGTTGCGCGAAAGTCTGGCAGCGTCATCGGGAAGGATTGTAACGGAAAGACGGAAAGGGGACGCGTGTTGTCCGGCGAATTTTCGTCGCCCGGGCCCGGAGTTGTCCTAGAATCTCACACACAACCCGAGGACTGCGCGAGATGCCCATGAATCGACGTCACTTCATTCAGAGGACTGCCGCGGTGGCATCGATTGCAACCGCTGGCGCGGTAACGGAGGCCGCGGCTCAGTCGGCGGCCAAACGCACGTTCAAATTGAAGTACGCCCCGCACTTCGGAATGTTCAGCAATTCAGCGGGAGAGGGTCCGCTCGATCAGCTCCGCTTCATGGCCGACCAGGGATTCACGGCCTTGGAGGACAACCGCATGATGCGGCGAACGCCGGAGCTACAGCAACAGATCGGTGACACGCTCGCGAAGCTTGGCATGACGATGGGCGTGTTCGTCATCGACACGGGTGGGAACGACAACATGATGTTCACCACCGGCAAGCCTGAGAACCCGGGCCTCTTCGCGAAGGCGTGCGAGGCTGCCGTCGTCGTCGCCAAGCGTGTGAGCGCGAGGTGGATGACTGTGGTTCCCGGTAATTTCGAGCGCCAGCTTCCGATTGGCATTCAGACGGGGCATGTCATCGACGTGCTGCGCGCCGGCGCCGACGTGCTTGCCAAGCATGACCTCACGATGGTGCTCGAGCCGCTCAGCGACACGCCGGATCTCTTTCTGCGTACGTCTGATCAGACTTACGAAATCTGCCGCGCGGTCAACAGCCCAGCGTGCAAGATCCTCTTCGACATCTACCACATGCAGCGGAACGAGGGGCACATCATCCCGCACATCGACTGGGCGTGGGAGGAGATCGGCTACTTCCAGATCGGCGACGTGCCGGGCCGTAAGGAGCCCACGACCGGCGAGATCAACTACGCGAACGTCTTCGAGCACGTCCACCAGAAGATGCAAGAAACCAGTCGGGACTTCGTCTTCGGCATGGAGCATGGCAATGCGTTTCCGGGTGTGGAAGGGGAGCAGAAGCTGATCGATGCCTACGTCCAGGTTGACAGCTTCTAGCGTCTGCGCGGCGGCGGTAGCATGGAGAAGTGCTGACCTCCGGCGCTAATGTCCTGACAGGGCTGCTGTTGCTCGCTCGGCGCTCATTCGGGTAATATTAGAGATTCCCTGGCCCTGCGCGGGGCCCTCCTTGCTGGGAGGTCGTTCAACGGTAGGACACCGCGCTCTGGACGCGGGTATCGGGGTTCGAATCCCTGCCTCCCAGCCAATCTCGCTCGCTTCGCTCGCTCATTGGCTGCCCGGCCCGGTTTCAGGCGCGGCCGATTCGCCTGCGGCTCATCGGAACCAGGCTCGAATCCCTGCCTCCCAGCCAATCTCCAGTTTCGTTGCCTTCGACGAGCAGGTCGAAACGGCCTAACGTAAGAAACTGAAAGACTTCCGCGATCGAACTTCGAGTTCGATACCAGCATTTTCAGCAGTCGCGCCTGTTCACGGGGATCCTGCCGAATGAACAGACTGCGGGCGTTTTTCGCGAGTTCTAGAATCTTCGACCCCGTGGCCGCGTAATCGTGGCTGGCGTGTTCGTGGCGTGCCGTCTCGCGCCGTATGGAAGGGAGCTCAGCCTCCCACTCTGCGGACTTTCTGAGCCACAGTTCGTCGCTGATTCGTCCGCCCAGGCGGTCGTCGTACGCTTTGTCGAGCTTCGACTGAACGGCGAGGTACCGCTGCTGCAACTGCATCACGGCCGTTCGGTGGTAGCGCTCTTTGTCGCTCTGGCTCTCGCACAACGCTTCGGCGATCCAGTCCACAACGTCGATGGGCACCTGGATGCGCTTGACGATGTCGGCAAACAGCCGGGAGAGCTCTTCTTGGCGGACATACGTGTTGCCGCAAGACCCGCGTCCGCCGGTGCAGTGGTAGTACACGTAGCGGCCCTTCTTGATCTCGGCGGTCATTGCACAACCGCAACGTCCGCAGGCCACCAGGCCCGTGAACGCATGCCGCCGCTTGGTGTATTTCGGTCGGTTCGCGGCCTCGAACACGTCCTGGACCTGCTCGAACAACGCCATCGAGATGATCGGCTGATGGAGACCCTTGTAACGTTTGCCCTTCCAAAGGAACTCGCCGGCGTAGATCGGGTTCCGGAGGATGCGATGAACCTCTGATTTCACCAGACGCCGTTCCGAGCGCGGATGCGTTAGCCCGAGTTCGCCGGCGATGCGAGTGACCTCTTTCAGCGAGACGTCTCCCTGCGCATATCGTTCAAAGAGCTGCGCCACGAGCGGTCCGCGTAGGTGGTCAACTTCGATCCGATGCGTCTCGAGGTTGTTCAAGTACCCGACGTGTGCGACTGTCGGCCAATGCCCCTGTTCGGCCTTCTCACGCATGCCCTTCCGAACCTCCTCGGAAAGGTTGTCGATGTAGTTCTTGGCCATCAGGACCCGGATCCCGTGCATGAACTTCTCGGAGGATCGCGAGTCGTCGGATAGGACGACACCTTCCTTAACCAGGTGGACCTCGATGTCGAGGTCCGCAATGGTGACCCAATCCTTGATGTTCCGGTAGAGACGGTCCGTCTTCTCGACTAAGAGCGCGCGACAGGATCCAGAGGCGGCCTGGAGGAAGGCCACCATTTCGTCAAAACCCGGGCGTCCCGTGCGCTTCGCGGTTTCGATGTCTTCGAACTCCTTGATGACATTGAAGCCGTGGGTCACCGCGTACTCGCGCAGCAGCTTCCGCTGCGCCGGAATGGAGAAGCCATCCTTCTCCTGCTCTTTCGACGAGACGCGGACGTACAGCACGGCGTCCCGGCTGGACAGCGCGTGTTCTACGGGCGCCTTCTGTGGGTGTCGCTTCACGGTCTGTTCGCCTCGACCGGCCGGTGGAACGGGTGCTGCGTCAGGGACCATTCTCGCAGGATCGCGAAGTACGTGATCACGTTTTCTCGGAGCACGGGATCCCCATCGATCCAATGAGCGACCTCAGCCAAGAGAGCATCTCCGCGCCCGTCACGAGCCTGAGGTCGGCCCGCGCGTGACCGCCGACCGCCACGCCCGTACGAGCCTCTGTCGTATCTCCCGCGCCGTAGCGCCTGGGCCGGACGGTCTGGCCTGTCGGTCGAACGGCGAGAGCGCACCTGTCGGGCCATCACATAAGAGCCTCGTTTGGGCGCCGCCGAGGCCCTCGTCAAGCCCGCCAGCCCTGAAGGGGGCGGAGCGGAGCGACGAGGCTTGACGAGGCCGAGGGGCGCCCGACAATCGCGTGATGTGATGGCCTGGCCCGTGCTCATAGACAGCTCCTTCGCGGCGTCGATGCCGTTCGTGAATGCACGACCGCGTCGAGCCAGTCGTGCGCACGTCGCAGTGAGAGGACCCTGGCTCTAGGAGCGAAGGCGATCGGCGCTCAGCAGACGCGCTCGTTCCGTGCGCGTCTGCGTGCTGGGCGCGAGCCATGTTGGTGGCACAGATGTGGACGTGGGGTCGACATCGACGCGCGCGAAGCTATGCCTCGCGCGCCGGCCGCGTGACGGCGACCGGAAAGGAACGAAGATCCGAGGCGGCGGCGGCCGTATCGGCGACGCCGAAGAGTCGTTCGGGCTGGTTCGTCGGCGGCACGGTCTAACGGGCCTTGGCAGCGCACCCGACGGGCCCTCTGCTCAGCGGGCTCGGTGCGTCCGTCGCCAGACCGACAACCGTACCCTCTACGTATATAGAACGCTCTAAAATGGCGATTTCTAACATGACCCCACGCACGCACGGCAGAAAGTCTCGCGCGGCGGGCCGCCTCTCCGTGCGCACTTGGACCCAGCGTTCGGGACAACACAAGGTGCATGGAAACAGCGAGTCCGGCACGCGACAGCGCCTCCTCGTGGCGCGCGCGGAAGACCATGCAAGAGCCACCGGTGGAACCGTTCGTCGCCGTTCCAGCCGGGGCGTGAGCGACCCCCTCGTGTGGCACGTGGGGGAGTTTTGCGTTCAGACAGGGGGTCGCTCACGCCCCGGCTGGTCGCTACGCTGGTCTGCCTTCGCCTGGACGGGCGGCACAAAGCGCCGCCTGATGCATCATCCCGCAGACAACCCAAGGCACACAGCGCTCGTGGGTTACTGACATAGAACGAACGCTTGGCGCAGCGGCCGGGACGAGGAACACATCGTCGTCGCAGTCAGCTTCCAGGGGGATGGGTCCTTCCAAGCCGCTCATCCCCTCCCTCATCCCCCAACGTCGCCGCGTCAGGCTGTAGCAATTAGAGAAGAGAGATGTGCGTACGCGTACGGCAGCACGACGCATTCAACCTGCGCCTCATCGCGTTCGAGCGCATCTCGAAATACCGGGGACTGCGCGAGCCAGAGTGCCGGATCGCCGTTCTCGAGCCAGCGTCGATAGAGCGCCCGAAACCGCGGCGCCCGAAACGCCTTCGTGGCGGTCATCAGTCGTTCATCGTCAAGGCCAGGATGATCGTGGGATGGGGATCGGCGCTGGCGGAAGAGCCACCTCAACTCCTCAATGGCCGCCGGGTGCAGAGGGCTGGCGAGCTGTTCGTACCCGGCCCCCTTGAACAGCGCCATCACCGTCGCGAGCTGCCCCGGAAAGAGAATGCGGACGGTCCAGCGACTGACCGCGTGCAACCGCTCGGCGTGGCGAAGTAGGAAGAGGCGAAAGTCCATCGGCATCGGGTTGGTCGCCAGGTAGAGGAAGACATGCCGCCAGCCGTACGGCTCGATGCCAATCGGTAGCTTGTCCGGGAAGTACCGGATCGTCGTGTTTGGTGCTTTGCCGAAGACCAGGCGCGGGTACTCGTGCGGTTCGACGCGGTCACCAACCCGGCGCACGAAGTAGGACCGTTTGTCGCGCTCGGTGCCAAGCCACGTGAGGGCCCGGTCGGCGAGAACTCCGTCCAGGATCATCAGACGCTCGATCGCCCGGCCCAGACTGACCACCTTGCGATTCCGGTTGTCCGGCTCGCCAATCGCGGCGTAGAGCGGCTTGTGGTGGACATGAAAGAGTCGCGTTCGGCGTCGCGGCCCGAAAGCCGTCGCCGTGGCGTATCGTCGTGCCAGGAGCTTCTCGAGGAAGTCGTGCACCTTCTGGCCGTGCGTGATGCCTGCGAATGCGCAGTACTGCCGGCCCATGAACACGCCCGAGTGGAGCATCACCGTGACCAGGAAGCGCGCCTGGCGCTCGGTGAGGCCAAACGCGGCCACAGACCTGACGCGTTCGGCGTTGACCCACTCGATATCCCAACGGTCTGGTGCCCCTGGGAACACACCGCACCTCCGCCCGATACGGAGCCACGGCGCCAGAGTTCTGCCGACAGACCCGTATACTAGAGCTTCTGCCTTCGCAGAATGAATACGGCGCTCGGCTCCTCCCTTATACGAACGCTCCGGCGGGGCAACTTCTAACATCGCGCGAGAGTGTGGCTGAGAGGCGTGCCGTTCTCCGCGACGGCCGACGCGTGCGCAATGCCGCGCTTCTCCCAGGTGGCGAGTAAGGAGGTGCCGACCGCGTTCAGCGGAAAGAGCGACCCTCACGTGGCGGTTCGTGGCCATCAGGCTAGCGACCACGGCGCGGCTCAAAGTCCGGGAAGCCCTGCTTCAGTAGTGAGTCGCTCGCAGGATGTCCCTATTTTATTACGTGGAGCGTGTAATAACAGGGACATGACCGCCTCGACTCGTTCGCCGGCCGACAAGCTCCAGCGGCTCTTCGAGCTGGCTGCGACGCAGGCCGGCTACTTCACGGCGGCGCAGGCGCGGGGCCTTGGCTATAGCCCCCCAAAGGACCCGAACGTCCTCGCCTTGACCGGAAAGCCGCGATCGGAGTCGCTCGCGAGGCGGCTCTTCACTTGTACCCGCATCTGCTTGCCGGAGTTGCGGGGATCGGCGTGTATGCAGATAAGGTCGTATCCTTCGTTGTTTGGCGGCGCCTTGTAGGTGAGGACGTTGCGGCGCATCAGGTGGCCCATGACGAGGTATTCTGCGCCGAGCGAGACGACTGGATATCGGAGGAACCTCAGCACCGATTCGCTTTTCCCCTGTGAACACGCGATAGCAGCCCTATGGGCCGCCTGGCTCGCGGTACGTCAGCGAGAACACGGTATCGGTCAGCCAGCGCCGAAACGACTCGTTGTCGCTGAACTGCTTGAAGAGCTCCGTGTCGTCCTTGAGCACGGCGGTCATCACGCGCGCGAGCGCCTTATCGTGCTCGATGCGGGCATTCTGCTTGTCGGAGTTCTGCCGCGCGTTCTGAAAGGCCCGATCAGCAGCCACGCGGCTCGGGATGTCCTCGGTGATGAGCCGATGCACCCGATCTTGATCGGTCCACTGAATGTTGCCGAACTGATCGTTGAACGCCTTCACGATGTTCGAGAGCCGGTCCAGCTCGGGCTCCGGCTTGCGCCCTCCGCCCGACGTCGGGACAGGCTCAATCTCCGCGTCGACATCCGGTAGTTGGATGTGGATAGCCGCCTGCTTCTCCACGCGGTAGCTGTCCATGTCGATCGCTTCGAGGATGCCGCGGGACAGGTCGTCCTCTCTGGGCGCAGGGAGCTTGGGAATCAGGAAATTGAGGAATATGGAGAGCTTCTCCCAGTCGACCACCGAGTAGGGAAGGATCGACCCAAGAAAGCCGTACGCGCGAACGAAAGCCTTCGCGCTTCCTTTGAAGCCTACCTGTTGATCCTCGTCCAGGTCATCGTTGTATGTCGCCACGCAGGCATCGAGCAGCGGGTCGAGCCGATCTCGGTCGCCGCCCGCCAAGTAGAGCTCAACGAACTGGTCGACATCAGATAGCTTGTAGACCTGGTAACCATCGAGGGTGGCTTTCAGGTCGTGTAGCTTGTCGGGGTCGGTCTCCTCGCTGAGAATCGTCGTGCGGTAGTAGTCGGCGAACGCCTCGCGGATCGTGTCGACATCGTTCATGAAGTCGAGCACGAACACGTCGTGCTTCTGCGGGTGCGCGCGGTTCAGCCGCGAGAGGGCCTGCACCGCCTTGATCCCGGACAGGATCTTGTCCACGTACATCGTGTGGAGCAGCGGCTCGTCGTAGCCGGTCTGGAACTTGTCCGCACACACGAGGAAGCGATATGGGTCCTTCCGGACATGGTCGGCGATCGCGCTGCTGGGGAACCCGTTGAGGGATGCCTCGGTCACGTTGAAGCCACCGTATTCGTGCTCGCCCGAGAACGCCACGATGGCCCGATAGGGGCTCTTGCGCTCTGCCAGGTAATCCCGGATGGCGTGATAGTACTGGATGGCCCGCTCGATCCTGCTAGTCACGACCATCGCCCGCGCCTGGCCGCCAATCTTGTTCAAAGCCAGTACATGCTGATGGAAGTGATCGACCATGATCTCGGCCTTGAGCCGGATGGCATGCTCGTGGCCCTCGACGTAGCGCCGCAGCTTCTTCGACGCCTTCCTCGCGTCGAACTCGGGGTCGCCCTCGACCCGCTTGACCAGCCGGTAGTAGCTCTCGACGGGCGTGTAGTGCTTCAGAACGTCCAGGATGAACCCCTCCTGGATCGCCTGTTTCATCGTGTAGCTGTGGAAGGGGCGGTGCCGGACCTGCCCGCCCTCCTCGTACGCCTCGCCAAAGATCTCCAGCGTCTTGTTCTTCGGTGTTGCAGTGAAGGCGAAATAGCTCGCATTCGGCAGCAGCTTCCGCGCCTCCATGATCCGGTTGATTTGGTCCTCGGTCGTCTCCTCTTCTTCCTCCGCGCCACTGGCCGAGAGCGCCATGCTCACCGCCGCCGATGTTCGACCACCCTGGCTAGAGTGAGCCTCGTCGATGACGATGGCGAATCGGCGGCCCCGGTGCTCCCTACCGATCTCGTCAAGAATGAACGGGAATTTCTGGACCGTGGAGATGATGATCTTTTTCCCGGCCTCGATGAACTTCCGCAGGTCGCCTGAATGCTCCGCGTGGCCCACCGTTGCGCCGACCTGAGCAAACTGCTTGATAGTGTCGCGAATCTGCTGATCGAGGATGCGCCGGTCGGTGACGACGATGATGGAATCGAAGACAGACTGCTGGTGCTTCCGCAAGCCAATGAGCTGGTGTGACAGCCAGGCGATCGAGTTCGACTTCCCGCTGCCGGCAGAGTGCTGGACGAGGTAACGCTTCCCGGCACCATCGGCGTCGACGGTGCTGAGGAGCCTGCGAACCACATCGAGCTGATGGTACCGGGGAAAGATCTGAACCGCCTTCCTCTTCCCGGTTCTTTCATCGTTCGTCCAGACCACCTGGGCGTAGTTCTCCAGGATGTCGGTGAGGCCGTGAGGAGTGAGAATCCGCTTCCACAGATAGTCGGTCTTCAATCCCTCGGGATTCGGCGGATTGCCAGCGCCGTCGTTCCAGCCCTGGTTGAACGGCAGAAACCACGATGCTTTCCCCTTGAGATCAGTACAGAACCGGACTTCGTGGTCGTCAACGGCGAAGTGGGCGACACAGCAACCGAACTGGAACAGGAGCTCGCGGGCGTCGCGATCGTGCCGGAACTGCTGCACCGCGTCGTCCACCGTCTGCTTCGTCAAGCTGTTCTTCAGCTCGAACGTGGCTACCGGCAGGCCGTTGATGAAGAGCGCGAGATCGAGTGCGAGCTGCGTTTCGTCCCGACTGTAGCGGAGCTGGCGTGTGACGCTAAACCGATTCGCTGCAGAGCGCTCCGCGGCGGTGACGTTGCCCGGTGATGGCGTTCCGTAGAACAGATCGACGTGAACCGGACCGTGCTTCACGCCGTGGCGGATGACGTCGATCACGCCCCGCTTCGTGATCTGACCCTGGAGTCTGGCCAGGAACTTTCGACGGGACAGACCCTCGTCATCCAACGAGAGAGAGGAGGCGGCCTCAGGCTGGGTCGCCATCAGAAAGGGGATGAGCTGTCCGACGTCGACCGCGTACTCGCGGTCGTAGTCACTGGGGCGCCCGTGCAGCCAGCCGGTTCCGGTGGGCACCGGTCTATCTGCCGGCTCCTCCCCCAGCGGCGCGGGCTCAGCGGAGGCGGTCATCGCGGTGACGATGAGGCTCTCGAGACCCCGCTCGCTGGTGTCGGTCTTCACCCCTCCGCTCCAGCCGCAAGGCCGCGAAGCCACTCGCCCTGCGCGAGCCGATCCAGTGCCAGCCGAATCTGCCGGTCGGAGAACTGTTTCTTCCGCTCGCCCCAGGCGTGCGTGCCCTTCACGATGTAATCGGGACTTCTCATGCGGTCGTGAACCGCGAGCCAGTGCACCGTCGAGAGGAGCTCCAGGCCAAAGGGTGTTTCGAACCCCTCGACCAATGTGGCGACGCGGTCGAAGCGAGCACGCGTATCCGAGTGCTTGCTCAGAAACGCCGTCGCATCCTCGACGGCTCCTGGAACGAGCGAGATCTCCTTCTCGGGCTCGTCTCCGCCGTCGGAGTATCCAGCGAGGAATTGGCCTTCCACGGCATTCAGAACATGCCTGAGGTTCTCAGCATACGGGCCATACGGAGCCTTGACGTACCTCAAGCGAAGAGGCTCACCTGCTTCCTGCATGAAGTACATCAGTTTGTGCACTTCCAGGAGCGTCACGAACGGGTCCAGCAGACCCGCGAGGTATCGGTCCATGAGACCAACCAGGGCGGCGCGTCCTGCGGTCATGCTTGGGACCTTCTTGTTCTTTAGGACGGCGGGATCCGGAGCGCCGCTAGGCTCGAACACCGTTATCGACACATCAGTCAGATCTGACAGCGCCCTCTCGATGGCTGCACGAACGTGCGGCCAGCTGAGCCCGCCCAGCCCGCTCCCGAGCGGCGGCAGGGCGATCGAGCGGATACCACGCGATTTGATTTCACGGACAAGCGCGTCGAGTCCAGCTTCGATGTCTGAAAGCCGGCTCGCCCCTCGCCAGTGGCGCTTCGTCGGGAAGTTGATGATGTAGCGGGGGCTCTCCATCTGCACTCTCTCGAACACGAACATCCGCCCGGGCCGGACCTCCTTGCGCTCACAGGCGGCTGCGTACGCCTTGAAGTTCGACGGAAAGGCCTTCTTGAACTGCAGGGCGATGCCTCGCCCCATGATCCCCACGCAGTTCACAGTATTAACAAGGGCCTCGGCATCGGCCTCGAGGATGTTGCCGGTCTTGTATTGGATCATGGCGACGCCTCTCCTAATAGTACCAGTCAGCGCGAACCTCTACCATAGGCCGATGAGCTGCATCGCGAAGCACCTGACCGACTCGCGCCTTGACTGCTGGTGTACGAACTCCGATGCGTGAAACAAGCTTCCAGGGAAAGGAATTCTCGATCAGGAACTCGGCCTGCTTGCCGTCCTTCACGAAGGGATCCACCCCCGGTCCAGACCACGAGCTCGCATGAACTGCGGGCCAATTGACTTCGACGAGCCGAGCGATTTCACAGCGATCCTCGAAGTAGGCTGCACCAGCGTTCGACAGCGTGAAGGCCCAGCGCTTCCCGTTGCCCTCTGCCCACTCGACGGCGGTATGGAGGTCGGCCTCGAAGTGCAGAATCGGGCCTTGGCCTCCGCGATACGCCAAATTCGGGTGGTTGGCGCGATGAATCAGGAACAGCATCACGGCGCGGGGACAGAAGTAGAACGGCACACATTGGCCAACTCGCAGACCGGGTCGGCTTCCCAGGCGATTCAACAAACGCCTCGCTTTGATATCAGTCATCCCGATCATCGTGCCCTGCGCCTCTCGCTCGGCCATCACCTCGTCACACCACAGTCGACCATCCGATACGACTGACGCCAGCCGGTCCACATGAATGATGTGGTAGATCTTCGGGTCGGCCGGGGGGCCACTCACACTTCGACCTCCTCACCGGCGTTCGGCTCCGCTTCCTCGCCCCCGTCTTCCGCCTCGACATTGAGCGCAACCTGCTCGACCACGTCAGAGTCATCGGCCTCGTCAGGGAGAGCAGCAGCGGCGCCACGCACATCAAGCTTGCCTGTAACCAGGTCGGCGACCAGTCGTGCCCGGTACTCGCGCATGATGTCGATCTCACGTGCGGCCCGACTTGCAGCGGCATCAATTCGAGACGCCTCCACCTTGATTGCCTGAGTGATGGCACGTTGCTCGTTGAGTGGCGGAATAAGAATAGGGAACGCGCCCAGCGTGCCGCTGTTCGTCGATGCCAGATTGGTGGTCTGTTTCGCGGTCAATTGGAAGTATGTACGCCCGTGCCGAGAAACCATCAATCCCACCAAGAAGTCTGGGATCAGAACGTCTTGACGGCATCGCACGGCGAAGATGTGGTTTTGGTGCAAGCAACCGGGAATTTCGCCTCGCCATACGCAGCCGCGCCCGAGCTTGTCGATGTCTCCGCCCTCCGTCATGAGTACGTCTCCGGGGCGCAGCGTCGTCCGGGTCACCTCAGACGCAGGGACATCAATGGACTTCACGTCCGTCAGGTCAAGTCGACCGTGTTGCACATTAGCTACTCGCAGGTACGGCCAGATCGCAGTTACCTGACCGCGGTAGTCCTTGCCCAGCGTCAGGCCGGTCTGTACAACGGCCACGTCCTTGAGACGCGCGAACCTCCAATGCGCGGGTATGTCCTTCAGCCAGTGCAGGCCGGAAGGCTTGAGACGGACAGCTCGGTTGACGCCGCACGTCACGGCGCGGTCGATAACGGCCTGCTTCTGCTCGTTCAGGAGTGTGATCAGCTTCCGCTTGGCGCGGATGTATCGCCGAATCCGCCGGCCCGCATGGTCTAAGAAACGGACGATCGCGGTTTGTTCAGGGAGAGGGGGCGTCGGCAGCGCTGCCCGCGCTAGCTTCTCGTAGTCGATGGTCTGGCCTTGTCTAATGCCAGTGACGTGCAGCGACAGGTTTCCAATATATGGTTTCGATTTGAACAACCATGCCAAGTAACCGTGCATGACTGGCTGTGCCGGGTAAAGAACCGTGTATGCGGGACTGATGATCCCCTGCTCCCGGGCATACTCGATACCACCCTGGAAGGACCGAAGGCTGATCACGAAGTCGCCCACACGAACGAATTTGAGCAGGTGCAAGTCCTTTAGCGCGAGAACTGTCCGATTCTCGTACTGATCCTTCCGCACGACCCCTCTCGTCTGCGTGGCGGCGAGCAGCGGTTGGTTCGGAAAGCCCTTTTGAACGCGCTCACGCAGCAGGGTCTTCGTACGTCGAAGTTCCCAGTGATCCGGAACGTCCCCCAACCACGACACGCCGGAGTCCTTCATCGCGGGATAGGGCTTGAGGCCGGTGATCACAGCGCCTCCCGAGCCCGCGTCGCTCCGACGATCTCGCCGAGTAGCCCTTCTGTCTCTCTCTCCAGTGCCAGGATGTCCGCACGGATCTCGTCGAGCGCGCGCAGAGGCTGCGGCTTGTAGAAGTACCGCGTGAAACTGATCTCGTAGCCCGTCTTGACGCTGTCCGGCAGGTACCACGCATCGACGGCATAGGGAAGGACTTCGCGGCGGAGAAACCCCTCGATGCCGCCCGCTTCGAGCAACGGCACCTGCTCCGTATCGCGCAAGTCCGGGTCGGGTTCGTACTCGACAACAGCCGGTTTGCCGCCGATGGTGACGGGGAATAGGCCGCGTAGCGGATCGGGAGTCGTGCCTTTCCTGTGGATCTTCTTGATGACTGGCGGCGCATCGGCGGCACGATCGGCGGCCTCCTTCAGTGCCTTGATCTCCTTGGCTGAGTATACGCGGTCGGATTCGATGCCCTTCAGTCGCAGAGCGCGGTCGACCGCCACCTTCCAGTAGCCGAATGCGGCATTGTCGAAGATCTTCGACTGCTCCGTCTCCTCGAAAGCCAAGAACGTGTCGCAGATTCGCTGGATGTCGTCTTCAGACAGCTCGCAGTTCTTCCTGCCGAGGTTCTTGCGGAGCGGCTTGAACCACTTCGTCGCGTCCATGAGCTGCACCTTGCCGCGCCGGTGTTCCGGCTTGCGGTTGGTGAGGACCCAGACGTAGGTGGCGATGCCGGTGTTATAGAACATGTTCAGCGGGAGGGCCACGATGGCCTCAAGCCAGTCGTTCTCGATGATCCAGCGTCGGATGTTGCTCTCCCCCTGCCCGGCGTCTCCCGTGAACAGCGATGAGCCGTTGTGAACCTCGGCAACCCGGCTGCCAAGCGGCGTGCCGTGCTTCATCTTCGAAAGCATGTTGACCAGGAAGAGCATCTGGCCGTCGCTGGAGCGGGTAACGAGTGAGTATTCGGGATCGCCTGCATGGGTGATCGTGAATCGGGGGTCCTTGAGCCCGTTCTTCCCTCCCATCCGTTCGAGGTCGCTCTTCCAGCTCTTACCGTAGGGCGGGTTCGAAAGCATGAAATCGAACTCGCGCGAGGGGAACGCGTCGTTGGAGAGTGTGGAGTGTTCCGGGCCGCCGACGATGTTGTCCGCGGCTTCGCCTTCGCCTTTGAGGAGCAAGTCCGCCTTGGCGATAGCGTAAGTCTCCGAGTTGATCTCCTGGCCGAAGAGATGGGTGGCGACCTGCTTCCCGTGCCGTTCGGCCAGCTCACGGAGCGTATCCTCCGCGACTGTCAGCATCCCGCCGGTGCCGCATGCCCCGTCATAGAGGAGGTACGTCCCTGACTCGATTTGGTCGGCGATGGGCAGAAAGACCAGCCTCGCCATGAGCTTCACGGCATCTCGTGGTGTCCAGTGCTCGCCCGCCTCCTCGTTGTTCTCCTCGTTGAATCTGCGCACGAGCTCCTCGAAGATCGTGCCCATCGCATGGTTATCGAGGCCGAGATGCTTCACGGAGCCGTCGCCGTTCAGCACAGGCATCGGGCTCAGGTTGATGTCGGGCGACAGCAGCTTTTCGACGAGTGTGCCGAGGGCATCGGCCTTCGCGAGCTTCGGGATCTGGTGCCTGAACTCGAAGTTGTCGAGAATCTCCTGCACGTTGGGCGAGAAGCCGTCCAGGTACGCCTCGAAGTCCGCCTTGAGCTGCTGCTGGCTGGCGCGCGCGCGCAGGTCTCGCATCGTAAACGCGGACGTGTTGTAGAACGCCTGGCCGGCCGCCTGGCGCAGGGCACGGTCCTGGTGAATCACGCCTGCATTGTCGAGCGACTCTTTCATCTCCAGAACGGCGGCCTTCGTTGGCTCCAGCACCGCATCAAGCCGGCGCAGGACCGTCATGGGGAGGATCACATCGCGATATTTCCCTCGAACATATAGGTCTCGAAGGACATCATCGGCGATGCCCCAGATGAAGTTCGCGATCCAGTTGAGTTGAGCGGTGTCCGTGGAGCTCGAAGCCATGTTGCATCCCGGTGCTGAGAGATCGAGCTGTCTTGGCTACAGGAGTCGTAGGCTAGTCAACCGAATCGTCATCGCCTGCTCGCTCACCTTGAAGTGTCTTGCCATCTCCGCGACGTCGGAGTCGAGAGGTGGGGAGCCGAGCCTCTCGGCCTCTTCTTGGACCAGCCAGGATGGCATCAGCAGAGCGGCGGCGAACTGGTTTGCCTCGACTTCCCTCGGATCAGCGCCGGTTGACGACCGAGGACCGCGCTGGCTGATGTAGTTGCCTTTGTCGACATGAACGTGCTCGCCTGCATGGAACTGATGGCCGAGCACGTGATGCCCGATTTCGTGGGCGACTGTGAAGTTTCGGCGGCTCGCCGGATCCGAACGACGAACTGCCACGAGCGCCTGCTCGCCTCGCCGGATCAGCAGCCCAGAAACCTCAGGCCCAAGGTCGTCTAAAACGACGATCAGTCCGACCGCTTTGGCCACTTTGTGGGGATCAACGGGTGGCACCGTGATTCGTCGCTCTTCAATGAGCCGCTGAAGCAATCGCTCCGCCTGATTGCGAGCCCAATGTAGTCTCATAACTTGTTCTTCTTCGCTGGCAGCATGAACTGCTGGCTGATGCGCCTCCGTGCTTCGTCGGGAACCTTAGCTTTGCCCAGTTCACGGGCGACCTGGGATTCGAGCGCAATATCCACGCGCGCGGTGGTGGTAGGCGGTATAAGGTCGCTCAAGCTGCATTCGAGGATCTTGGTGATTTGGATGAACGTGTGGAGGAGGAGCCCTTGCCGGCCGCTCTCCAGGTTGGCGATGGAGGCCCTGGTGACAGGAGGATTTAGCAAACGACCCAGGGCAGCCTGGGTGAGGCCTTTGGTGGCACGAAGGCCCTGGATACGGCGCCCAACCTCAAGGTAGAACTGGTCGGCGGCCAGCGGCATCTATGCGGGTTTTACCAGCGCGCGTGTCTCTTTGTCAAGTAATACTGTCCCGGCGCTACAGTGATGGTCATGTGGACTGACAGTATTACTGTCTTAACTTATCAACGATTGACTCACACACACAAAGTACGAGAATATGTCGGCGACCCTAAACTCGGGGTTGTGCATCCCTTCGTCGATTGGAGGACGTCATGAAGAGCACGCGGAATTCCGGCACACGGTGGAACGCGCCATCTGATCGGCGGCTTCAGACCCTGGCTCGGCAGAACACGCCGACACGCGTAATCGGCCTCAAGTTGGGCCGATCTCCCTCTGCCGTCTACACACGCGCGTCGTCGCTGGGCGTGTCGCTGAAGCCGACGAACCAGTCGCCGTACGGACGGCGAGGCCGTCGCTAGCCCTCCGGCTAGGTTGGCGAGGTTGCCATGAGCCGTGACGACATCAGGGACATCTTCGCCGGCGTGCCCGAGCGTCTCACGCCCGAGTTCGCCATGCGTGGGCTCAACGAAGACATTCCGTTGACGACGGAGCCGCTTCGGCTGCTGCGCGATGGAGCTGTGCTCGGGGAGATTGAAGGTGGCCTCTGCCTCCGTTGGCTTCCAAAACCCGGGATCGAGTTCGCTGGCCTCTTCAGCGGGCGCTGGTCGCCGAGTCTGGACGACCAGCCGCTCGAGCTTGCCGCTCCGAACCTGCGGTTGACCGGCCCCGCGCTCCTGAGCCACGTCCAGCCGAATCCCGAGCGTCCCGTCGTTCGGGGGCTGCTTGGTAAGGGTGTCTCCCGACCCTTGTCCAGCGCCGATCGGGTCCAGTTCTATCTCGTTCGATTCCCGGACTTCATCGGTGATGCCGTTCTTCGTTCGACTGAGACGTCATGGTGGTGCGAGTCCGGCCGCTTGACCATGAAGGCAGGCCCGCTTGCCTGCACACTCGATGCGATCTCCGAAGTCAGAGAACTGACGAAGCTGGCGGAGCGGCAACCGGGATTCGTGATCTCCCATATCGGCGAGCTTCGAGCTGAGACCAGTTCGATGTCGCAGGAGACTGCGGACAATCTCCTAAGGGCTCTGCACTGGTTCTTCGGGTTCATGCGTGGAGCGAGGACAGGGCCGATTCTGCCATCGGTCGGCAGGTCGTTCAGCGAGAGCTGGTTCGAGATCGGCTCCTGGCGGCTCGACGAGCCGAACACAGTCTCGAGTTGGCTGCCAACGCGTAGCCGTCTGCAGCTTGACGACTTGTTCGCTGGGTTCCTCGATCTGTGGGCCGACGCTGTGTGGAACGATGCCATCAGGACTGGCATGTCCTGGTACATGGCGGCGAACGCCGCCCACGTCGCGAACGAGGTTCGAATCCCGTTGGTCCAGATTGCGCTGGAGCTGCTGGCGTGGGTTCGGCTTGTCGAACGCGGCAACGCGTTCTCCGAGGCGCAATTCGATGGTCTCAGCGCGAATGGCCGCATCCGTACGCTGCTCGAAGGGCTCGACATCCCCACGGCCGTGCCGGCGAGGATGACGGAGCTCAGCACGTATGCCTCGGGCGAGCAGCTCGACGGACCCGGTTGCCTGACGAGACTCCGCAAGAGACTGGTCCACCCGACGGCCAAGAACCGGCGGGGGCTCAACGACGTGGACGGCATTATGTACTGGCAGGCAGGCCAGCTTGGGCTGCAGTTCTTCGAACTGACGCTCCTCGCTCTTTACGGTTATCGAGGGAAGTACGCGTGCCGCGCGTTCAGGGGCTGGAAGGGCAACGACGAGATTCCCGTGCCGTGGGCCATGGGCGCTGGGTAGAGCCCTGGCGACACGCCAGGAGCAGGTACGAGACGAAAGGCACGGGATGGCGACTACTGTGGCGCAGGCGTTTCTAGACTTCAAGGCCAACCTCGAGATCACGGGCCTCCAAAAGCAAACCGTTTCCACGCGGCAAGCGCACGTCCGAGAGGTTCTCGAGGCCGGTTTGGAAGTCGAGGACTCGTTCCTGACTGGCTCCTCTTCTAGAAGCACAATGATTGCTCCGCTCAACGAGGCGGACGTGGACGTGCTCGTCGTTCTGCCTGCGAGCTATTTCCACCACTATCGCGAACAGGGAACTAACGGCGGACCTGCCGGCCTCCTGGATCTCGTAAAACGAACCCTTCGCAGGACATACACCCGTACTCCGGACATTGGTCGCAATGGCCAAGCCGTGACGATACGATTCAGCGGCTTCGTCGTCGATGTTGTGCCCGGAGTTCGTCGCCAGGGCGGCGGATTCCTCATCCCGAACTCAATCACTCAGAAGTGGCTCTCAACCGATCCGCGGACCCACGTGCAACTCATGGTCGACGCCAACGCCGCGCATGGGGGTAGCCTGGTACCGATGATCAAGATGCTGAAGGGGTGGAACCGGGCGAGTGGTGGGATCCTGCGTTCGTTCCACCTTGAGGTGCTCGCGTTATCGATCCTTTCCAACGTGCGCATATCGGACTTCCCGTCTGGTGTCCGGTATGTCTTCGACAAAGGGCGCGCCTTGGTGACGCAGCGGAATCCTGACCCAGCTGGTTATGGCGACGATGTGGGTCAGTACCTCAACACGCAAGACAAGATTCAGGCCGCGGTCGCAAAGTTCCAGGTCGCGTATGAGCGAGCGATCCG
The DNA here is from genome assembly GCA_009377605.1 of Luteitalea sp. Taxonomy (NCBI): domain Bacteria; kingdom Pseudomonadati; phylum Acidobacteriota; class Vicinamibacteria; order Vicinamibacterales; family Vicinamibacteraceae; genus Luteitalea; species Luteitalea sp. The sequence continues at coordinate 6,706 of WHTT01000082.1, read as the reverse complement.
CGCTGAGGATCACGGCCGTCGGGGTACGCTGCGAGACGCCATAGAGGCGTGGCGGCGTGTGTTCGGCGACTATTTTCCGGCCTATGGTTGACAACCCAACGGCTATGACGACCGGCGAGATTGTTCCGTCGAAGGGCCTGAACGAGATTGTCAAGGAGGCCAAGCGAATCGAGGAGAGCACTCTATTCTCTGCCAAGGGCCACTACGCTGCCGCCGAGCGATGACACGATTCCATCTTGGCATCGGGGTGCCGAATGCCGTCTTCGCCGCGACCGCTGGTGCGATTGCCTTCTCGTTCTTCGCGAACGTCTGGCTCAGGCTGGCCGCTGGACTATTGTCGGGTGCGGCAGCGGCGCTGGCCGCGCTCCAAACGTTCCTCAACCCCAATGAACGGGCCGCAGCCCACCTGAATGCCGGGAACAAGTACGAGGCGCTTAACGGTCGGGCGCGCATCTTCTGGACGGTCGAATGCTGGACAGATGAGCCTGCACGCGTCTTGACGGAGCGTCTGAAGGACCTTGCGCTGGAGAAGGGTCGACTGAACGAAACGTGCCCACAGATTCCGCGATGGGCTTACGGGCAGGCAAAGAAGGTTATCTCTGACGGCGAGGGCACGTACTCCGTCGACAAGCCAGGGCGTCTCTCAGATCGCAAGGCCGGGGTCGGAGCCGAGGAATCTCCCGAGGATTGATTGGTGGGCAAGTGGCCGGCTTTCACTGATCAGGCGGCGCTGAACAACCAGTTGCGGAAATCGTCCCTAACACCCAGCCACCTCGCTCACCTCCGGTTCGCTCGGCGGGCTGGTCAGCACGGTTTCAGGCGCGGCCGATTCGCCTTCGGCTCATCGGACCGGGCTCGAATCCCTGCCTCCCAGCCAGCCTCTTCCGGTAGGGCATACCCGTCCCTGCCTCTACGAACGCGAGTTTGGGGGAGATCTTTCAGACTGGCGACGCCGACGGCCCATGAGGACTGCGCCAATGGCCGCGATGCTCGCCCTTCCCTGTGCCGTGTGTCGCCAGTCGGCGAGATCGCGTAAAACGACCCACGCTCAGGCACGACTCAGCGCCGGTGTCGATGTGCCCGAGGCATTCGCGGCAGCCATCGGCACCTTCGGGGCGCCACGAGAGTTGGCGAAGGAGTTCCTGAAGACCGGGCCGGGCGAACAGCGCCTCGCTTTCAAACTCACGGCAATGTATGTCGCCGCCTCACTTCTCCTCACGGCGGCGATCGTTGGCGTCGACAAACTGGTGATTCCACTCAACCCGACCTGGACCGCGTTCGTGTTGGTGTTTCTGCTGCATCCTCTACTGATCTTGCCATTCGCCATGCGATATCTGAAGGTGCGTAGGCGGCTCCGTCCCGCTTCGATGAGCGAATAGGATAGTCACTCGCGTGGACTCCGCTGTTCGCGGCTGAGGCGGAGACGTGGGGCGAACTACTCCTGTAGAACGCAGATCGATCCTCGAAAGATCCTTTCCGCAGTGCGCGTCAGGGGGCCTGGACACGAGCAGAATTCTCACGCCGCATGGACGAGGTAGTGTCGAAAATCGTCCCTAACACCCAGCCAAGCTCTTCCGTGAGCACACCCGTCCCTACTTCGTATGAACGCGAGTTTGGGACGAGATCTTTCAGGCAGATTCTTGGGTCGCTAGGCTCCGTCCGGCGCGTCGTCCGCCATACGGCGCAGCCGCTCGCCATCCGTGAGTCCGAGACGCAGCATCTCGGCGGCAATTCGCCGTACGTCCCCCCGGTCTGCCCCGCCCGCAAGGGCACCGGCTGCAAGGTCGAACAGTTCACCGGTGTCGTGCTGGACTTCGGTGACGTGCGGAAGCAGGTCGGCCAGCAGTTTGCCGATGGCTGCACTGTGGGACTCGGCAAGGCCACACTGTTTGAGGCGATACAGGGTGAAGTGGTCCAGGACGTCGGGCGGGGCACTCGCCAAGAATCGAATCACGTCCTGAAAGTTGCCCTTCAGCGGGCATACCCAAGCGACCATCGCTTCTCTTTCCGCATCGGCGAACGGCCGCGGCACGCCCGTAATGCGAGCCTGCCAGTAGCTGGATAGCCAACGTTGCCATATGGCCGCGCTTCCTTCGGTGGACCCGGCCTCCAGACTTCGACCAAACGTTCGGGCCCACTCGGCACGGTGAGCTTCGCTCGCCTCACGCACGAACTGAAAGAGCCATCCGGCATTGATCCAAGGATCAAGCTGCGAGTACGCCGCGACGTTCGCAAGAGCCGTCACGAAGGCGTGCGCTTGCTCGCCGAGGGCGTCGATGCGCGTGAACGTTTGTTGTGTGAATGGCAACATGCAGGCAAAGAGTGGGTCGTTCCACCGTCCCCAAGTCAGGAAACCGTGCCACGCCTGACTCGCGCGGTCCGCGTCGACTGCCCAATCGAAGAGAGGCACGACATTCACTTCTGTCCAGGCGCGATCCGCTCTGAACAGGAAGTGGACTTGGCTCGCGAAGATCACGCGCGCGAGCGATGCATTGTGCCCCTCGCCATGAAGCAGCCCCTCGAATCGCTCACGAGTCTCTGGCGGCAACCCGTTCCATCCGTCGGCCGATGCACTCATCCGCTTGGACACCGCCTTGATCCAAGCCATTGCGACCTCGCCCGCCGGATGGTTGAGCGCGCTAGTCAGCCAGTCAAGGACGCCATTCGTGTACACACTTGGAGGCAGGCCATCGGAGATCGTCAGGAGTCGTTCGCCGATCCGTTCAATCCGGGCGATGTCCGCTTCAACAAGATCCGTTCGGTCGAGTGCGTCTTCGATTACGTGAGCAGCCTCGAGAGCCGCTGTCGCCCCGACTCGAGCATGGTCGTCCAGGATGGCCAACACGTCTCGGAGTTCCACGTCCGACAGAGTGGGTGCGCGCCAAGCCTGAAGGAGAGAGCCCCACAGATCACCGTCCCAACGGCCTGCCGCGACGAGGGATTGCGCAACCGACATGGCCCAGGGCCTGTCTTGACCTGCCACCTGGGAGAAGATGGTCATCAATCCTGAACGGTCGGGGCCGTCAAAGCTCGGCCTCTCCGGCCGATAGCCGCTGACATAGGTGGCCGCGTCGGACGGCTGCATCGCGAGGAGCTCTTGGGCAGTTATCGGACTGCGGGGACCGACCCACCCTGAGCTGATCCAACGATCCATGTCAGGATGCGTTCGAGGCGCGAAGTCAGGGTGTCTCTCCTGCATTTGGGCGAGGTGGTCCCGCGCGATCAGCGAATCCGGTGCGACTTGCACCAACCACACAGCCACGTTGTAGCGCTCGTAGTTGATCGTCCGCGCGGCGTCCTTGTCAATCTCTCCGTCCGTGGAGAGAACGGCGGCATCCATCGAGTAGGCGACAAAGTGTTGCTGTGCGTCATCAGTTGCGTGGGGAAACACGGCGCGAAGCAATTCGAACGTCTCGTGTTTCAAGCCAGAGTCGTACAGCCACTGGTGACGTTCGATCAGATCGAGTCCTTCGGACGGTGACACGTCGGTTCGACGTGCGGTTCCATGGATCGCGAGCCTCTTAAGGAGCGACGGGCCGGCGGTGATCCAAGGTGCGATCGTCGCGCTCGCCAGCGTCGCGTCATGGATGACTGCCCAGTCGATGGTGTCCCTCGCGATATCGATGATCAGGCCCCAGTCGTCGTGCGTGTGGTCCTGCTCATGCTCTTCGATCGCGGATCGGTGAAAGCTCAAAGGATCCCAGGTGTCTGTTGCCTTCCCGGCAGCGCGCAACAGCCCCGACGCCTCGTAAACCCACTCGGTCGCCAAGGCTAAGAGCTGACAGTGGAGCGCTGGGATCTCGGCCCGTAGCGATCGGTCCCAGGCGTTGCGAAGATCGTACGGCTTGCCTCTGAGGGCCAATTCCACATCGAGCACCGGCGGGGTCTCATCATGCAGCCCACTCCACACCGGATCGAAGCGTAAGCGCGGACGCAGCAGGACGCGGAAGAGGACCAAGGCCGTGGCGTTGTCGCCGCTATCCACGCAGGCGCGCAGCAGCCTCTCAAGAGTGTGTGGATGAGTGTTGTCCGCAGCCGCGAGCGCGGTTGCCCACAACCGTAGAACGCCGTCCGGCAAAGGGTCTCGACCGACGGCTAGCCGAAACGCAATCGCATCTGCGCAGCCCGGATTCAGTATTGCGAGGTGATTCTGGACGAACTGCAGTGCAACCTCGGCATGGGGAACGACGAATCGTTCCGCGAACCAATGCGCGACCTGCCGGCCAGTGTCGCCAAGCGGCTCCGGTCCTATGAGCGGCTGAAGAAGGCGTTCGCCAATGGCCCAATCAAGCCATTCACGGAGAGTCGCCAGCTCAACGAAGAAGCGGAGCGTCACGGCATTGCCCACAACGCCTCGCAGGTAGTCGATGTTCTCGGGTTCGAGCGGCGGCGGTAGCGCGACCAGCTGGCCGATCCGCAAGCGATGATCGAACACGCCCATGCGCGCCGCGGCATTCCAGCTCTCAATGGCGTCATCGAGGGCACTGTACTCGTCCGGAGCGACTCGTTTCGGGAAGTGAACCGGAACGATGCCCAGGTGTGTCCAGTGATCATCTTGATCAGGGAGCGTGAGCGCGAATCGCGACGTGCCGCCGACGAAACTGCGCGCCAGATACCTCATGACGGGGTCGGCGTGACTGTACCCAACGAACAGAACCACGTACGCCTCGAACATGGTCATGAGGAACCGAGTGGCCCACGCGTCGGCGAGGTACGCCTGCTCGAAGTCGCGATCAGTCACGACGAGGTGGCTGCGGTCTCGTTCCACAGCCCCATGCAGGTAGGTCAACCCAGTCCAGTCGCGCCCCAAAGGCAACGCCGGAGCGGTGAAGATGTCGACATGAGGATAGCGTTCGCGGAGTGCGGTCGTGAAATGTCGGTCAAAGTTCGTCGTCACCACCCGAACGGCCGATTCGTCTCGAAACAGGCTGATCAGTGCGTGATGCAGGGGGCGCGGCGTGGACGTCTCCACGTCTATGACGGGCCCTTGCCTGGACATTGGTGCCGTGCTGTTCGACGCGTCCAAGATAGGCATCCAGGGGCTCGGTTGGCCTCCGAGGTAGCGCGCCTCCGGCGATCTGAACGGCGAGGTCCTCGAAGGAGGGGAGGTTGGCGGGCGGCCCCATTGAGACTCCTGCGCCCGCAAAGATGACGAGGCGGCCTTCTCGCTGTGCCGCTACGAGTGCCTGCGGCAGGTCGACATCCCGGTTGATCCACATCCCCGTCAGGTCCTTGGCGAGTAGAGCGCTCGAAGCCGCGCCTCGAGAAGCGAGCGTCGTCCCTGACTCGCCGCGTCCGGAAGGAGGAAGCCGCCGAGCGCCTCGACGAAATTGGGATCGTCGAGCAGCGCTCGGATCTCCGTGCCGATATAGTCGCGCACGTCGGCGCGGGCGGCGGCGACGTCGCTCCCGATCTCCGGACGCCCATCGACCACGGCGATGATGTCCTCGAGATCGTGACTCGCGACGATGTCACCATCGCCGCGTCCATGGAACGCGTCCAATTTCGTCGCGATGAACAGCGCCGGCGTGACCACTCGCACCTCGTGTCCGGCGATCTGAAGTATCTGAGCCGTCTCGATGGCGGCCGGGTACCACCGGTTGCTGAAGCCAAGAACGTGCTCGTCCACCGGCATGACGTCGACGATGAACTCGTCCCGTCGCCACCGGCAGAGCGGCGCGCCTGGCGTGGGGTCCTCGGCGAGTCCCAGCGCGCGCAGCCGTTCCGAGAGAGCGGCGTACTTCGCGTATGACGTCACGTCCACGATCGCGTCGACATCCTTCGTCGGTCGGATGCCGCCCGCTGCCGGATCGGTGAGGAACAGCCCTGTCGTGCAGCCGCCAACGAACACGAGCTCATCGAGCACCGGCGCGAGCAGGTGCACGACGGACTCGAAGAGCACGCGATTCGGATCAGCCACGAAGGAGCCTCCGTAGCCGCGCGCTCAGCTCTTTCTCCGCCAGATGCCGCTCACGCACACGTCCATCGCGTAGCGCGTCAATCAGCGCCAGAAGCTCGTGGAGCGCAGGGTCCTTCCGGGCGGCTTTCGGCGCGGCCTTGTGCAGTGGCTCGAGGGTCGCGCCGCGTACCTCACCATCCGGATCGGGCCATACGGGCGGGAGGTCGCCGTTGTCGACGATCTGGTCACTCAGCGGCGGTGCCGCGTACGCCGTCGGCACGCCGCGCGTCGCCTCACCGCGTTGGACCGGAAATGCGTACTTGACGCCATGGATCAGGAACTCTTCGACCGCCTTCAAGAGCGGTCGACCCGTCTGGGCGTCCACCAGCCGGGACCGTTCCAAGCGCTTAAGCGATGCATGGACCTGAGAGGGGCTCAACGCCAGGTCGCCGGCCACCCGAGCAATCGGCGGACGCTCTCCACCGTAGCTCACCAGCTTGGCGAGCACGACCACATCTTGAGGCAGCAGGCCTTGAGCCATTCCTTATTCTAGAATCTAGAATACTGAATGGCAAGCGGCAAGCAGAACAAGTGAAAGATTGGCGTCTTCGCACGCGTTCAAAGGGAATGGAGGCGACGGGAAGCTTCAGGCCGCATGGACGAGGTAGTTGCGGAAATCGTCCCTAACACCCAGCCAATTGCGAATGTACGTGTCTCCACAGCCGACGCCGAGTGGGGTGGGACGCCAGCGGCGCTAGTGTCCTGTCTCAGTGATTCGTGGCATAAGTCCCGGAGCGCGGCGCCCGG
>WHTT01000081.1 GCA_009377605.1 Luteitalea sp. | reverse complement strand
GTCGATCCCTTCGGCGATCAAATGATGGTGGTCGGTCGACTTTCACCACAGGCAGCTAAAGGCCCCGCGCTACGAGTATGGGGAGGCCCCGCGCTGTAGATACGTTGCACCATCGCAACTCGGGTCCCGACATTTCCAGGTGTGTAAGCGCGCGAGCCGCGGTCTCAGGACGAGGCGCTACGAAACACCCCGCTGTGCAGCCCCTGCACCGGTGTCCTCGTCTCTTGGGACCACCACTCCACGAGCTGGCGGAGTCCTGCTTCTAGCGACACGGTCGCCTTGAAGCCAATCTGGCGCTCCGCCTTCCGAACGTCGGCCAGGCGCCGCCGGACAGGGTTTGCCTTCTGGGCGGGCCCATACTCGGGCGGTAGGTCGACGCCCATCACGCGGCCCAGGGTGGCGGCCAACTCGGTCAGGCTGGTCTCGGTTCCGCTGCCGATGTTGAGGACATCGTCGGTGATCGATGAGCTCGCCGCGATCAAATTTGCCCGCGCCGTGTCCGTGACGAACACGAAGTCCATCGTCTGCGCGCCGTCGCCGAGAATCAGGCAGGGCTGCCCTTTCGACAGGCGCTCCATCCACCGGATCATCACCTCGGTATAGACGCCGAACGCGTCCATCCGCGGGCCGTACACGTTGAAGTAACGCAGCGCCACGTAATTCAGCCCGTGCATCTCGTGAAAGCTGCGGAGGAGCCCCTCGTTGTACGTCTTGATGGCGCCATAAATGGTCCGGTTGCCGTAGCCGTGGTGCCGCTCGTCGGTGGGGAACTCCTCGGCCTGGCCGTAGGTGGACGCCGAGGAGGCGGAGACCACGCGCTTGACACCGGCCGCCACAGCGGCCTCCAGGATGTTGAAGGTGCCCGTCGCCAAGACGTCGTGCGCAAGCCTCGGGGTCTCGGCGCATTGCGTGATGCGAATGGCCGCTTCATGAAAGAGAATCTCGATGCCCTCGAGGGCACGCCGCACCAGATCCCGGTCGCGAATGTCGCCTTCGAGGAGCGTCACCTTGCCGGAGGCCATCGCGGACGCGAGGTTCTCGCGCCGGCCGCGGGTCAGATTGTCGAGGACGACAATTTCTTCGATGCCCTCGGCGACGAGTCGATCGGCGATATGTGATCCGATCAGACCTGCGCCACCCGTAATCAATGCCCGCTTGTACTGCATCGGTTCATTTCCCATAGATCCCTGGTCTTGGCACACGCGGTCGGTCGTAGCGCAGGCCTTTAGGCCTGCCTATGCCGCATGGCAGGCCTAAAGGCCTGCGCTACGGCGTTCGAGCGGGCGCATTTCTCAGCTTGGCGACCTCTCGCGCGGATACGGCGTCAGCATTATTACCGAAGTTCTGTCGGACGTAGCTGGCCACCTTGGCGATCTGCTCGTCGGTCAAGAAGCCATGCCCCGGCATTGGCGTATTGTATCGCTCACCTCGTACCTCGATGGGCTCATCCAGTCCGTTTAGAATCACGGCAACCAACCGCCGTTTGTCGCCGGTGACCCACTCGGCTCCCGCGACGGGGGGGAAGCGGCCCGGAGCGCCCTTTCCGTCCCGCTGATGGCAGGCCGCACAGTACATGTTGTAGATGGCCTCACCTGCCAGCGTGACGCCTCGCTCGAGGTCGTCCTTCTCTTGGTCGGGCGTCCGGACATTGACGGCCGTGCGCTTCTCCCGTTCCATCGCTGCTCGCTGTGCAGCGCCAAACGATTGCCGATCTCCTTTGTACATTACGCGCCAGATCGTCCCTCGGATCGAGTCGCTGATGTACAGGGACCCGTCCGGTCCCAGGGTCAGCCCCATCGGCCGGTGAATCGCGTCGCCCGTGTTGACGATTGGATCGACGCCGGCGAACCCATTTGCGAAGACTTCCCAATCGCCAGACGGCCTGCCGTCCTTGAACGGGACGAACCCAACGAAATAGCCGGCCTGCGAGTAGGGGTTCCTGATGGTAGAGCCATGGAAGGCAATGAATGCGCCGTTTCGATAATGCTCCGGAAACTGATCGCCACGGTAGAACTGCAGCCCGTTCGGCGCAAAGTGGCCGGGGAATCCGACCAGCGGTCGATCGAACTCACTGCACCTCCCTATCGTCGCGCCGTCCCCGCCGTACTCGGGTGCCAGCACCTTCGCGTCTCGCCGGTAGTCGTGATAGCAGTAGGGCCAACCGAAATTGGAACCGTCGGTGACACGGATGAACTCCTCCGATGGGAGGACGGCGCTCTGCCACCGCGAGAAGAGCTCGGGCCAGAGCCGGAACAGGTGATCGCGCCCGTGCATCACGACGTAGAGCTGCTGGTCCACGGGGTTCCAGTCCATGGCGACGACGCTTCGTATCCCGGTTGCGTACTTCTCGCCGTCGCGCTGCCTTTGGTCGAGCCTATTGGCGTCGAAGCGCCAGATCCCCCCGTGCTGGTCGAGATTCGGGCACGGATCGAGGCCGGACACGCCCGGCGTTCGATTCGGCTCCTGGCAGGCGTCGGTTGGTGCGCCAAACGCCACGTACATATTGCCCTGGTCATCGAAGGACAGTGGCTTTGCGATGTGCTCGTGCGATCCGTGCTCGTGGTCGTCGATGAGCACGACTTCCCTCTCGCCCGCCGGCAGCAGGTCGTCGGGTGTGAGCCGCTGCCGGTAGACGGTGAGGTCGGTGCTGAAATAGAGAAAGCCGTTATAGAGCGCGACGCTCGTGTGATAGCTACCGATGTCATCGAGGACGCCGAATCGCTCGATGATATCGGCCTTGCCGTCGCCGCTCGTATCGCGCAGGGCAACGAGCGTCCCATCCTTGTACGATCGCCGCAGCTTGACGTAGACATCACCATTATCGTTGAGGACGAGATGTCGCGCTGGTCCGATCTCGTCCGCCACGACCACCGCCTCGAACCCCTCGGGCAGCCGTAAGCCGCCATTGTCTGGATCGCCGGCGGGAAGCTCGGCAGCTCGCCTGTCGGAGCCGCAGCTGGTGAGCGAGCAGAACAGCAAGAAAAAGGTGAGGAGCGACGCCGCTTGGCGAGCTCGAATTCCAAGAATGTGCATACACAGTCGTCCGAAACGAGAAGGCTTCTCCGGTGAAGCCGCGCAGAGCATTATGGCAGATACGACTGTTCTTCTTCCGCTGGCCCCGGGGTTAGGTAAGGGTTAGGTAGGGCCGCCTCGCCGAGGTGGCCGTTACCTCGCGTTCGGCGTACGCGACCTCGAAGTATCATCCCTTGAATGGAGGCTCTTCCCTTTAGAGCGACGCTGACCGGGGCGCCCTACGAGACGCTCGGCCGGCTGCCGGTGGCCGTGGTGCTGGACTGCGTGCGAAGCGTCTACAACGTCGGCGCTTTCTTCCGGACGGGCGACGCCGCCGGAATCGAGCGGCTCTACCTCACCGGCTACACTGGCTACCCGCCGCATCGCGGCATCGCCAAGACGGCGCTCGGAGCCGAGGCCACGCTGCCATGGGAGCGGCGCGACCACGCGGTGCCCCTCGCCGCCGAGCTTTGCGAGCGCGGCTGGGAGATCGCGGTTATCGAAACGTCCGTGTGCGCCGTTGATCTGTACGACTGGCGGCCGGTCTTTCCCGTGTGCTTGATCTTCGGCAATGAAGTGGACGGCGTGGATCCGTGCCTGGCCGAGACCGCAGACGTCCACGTTCGGGTGCCGATGCTTGGGCGCAAACAGTCTCTGAATGTCGCGGTGGCCGGGGGCGTCGTGCTCTTCGAGCTGCTCCGAAAGTACCGAGCGTCGACGGTATACGATCCGAGCACAGGGACCTGAATCAATGTCGCCCCGAACCGTCGTCCTGCGTGAAGTAACCGACCAACTCATTGCGCTTGGGGTACAGCGTGGGGGCATCCTCGTCGTGCACACGGCGTTCTCGAAGGTCGCTCCTGTTGAAGGCGGGCCGCAAGGTCTGATCGCGGCACTTCGGGAGGCGCTGGGTTCCGCGGGTACGCTCGTCATGCCCAGCATGACTGACGATGATGATCACCCCTTCGATCGGGAAGACACCCCGTGCCTGGGGATGGGTGTCGTGGCCGATACATTCTGGAGGATGCCGGACGTCCTCCGCAGCGACAGCCCGCATGCGTTCGCGGCGACCGGGCCGCAGGCCGAGGACGTCACTGCGGCGCATCCCATGGACATACCGCACGGTCTAGAGAGCCCGGTTGGCCGCGTCTATGAGCTCGACGGCCAGGTCTTGCTGCTCGGGGTCGGCCACGACGCGAATACCACGATCCATCTCGCCGAGAATGTGGCCGGTGTGGGGTATCGACGGCCGATGCACTCGACGGTCGTCGAGGGCGGCAAGCCCGTGCGGTACGACTACGACGAGATTGACCACTGCTGCCGGCGCTTCAATCTCTTGGACGGGTGGCTCGAAGCGGAAGGGCGCCAGCGTCGCGGCACTGTTGGGCACGCAGAGGCCCGCCTTGCGCGCTCGCGTGACATCGTGGAGGCTGCTCTAGCTCGCCTGCAGGAGGAAGAAACGGTGTTCCTCCATCCCGCCGGGTGGTGCAACGAGTGCGACGAGGCAAGAGCAAGCCTCGGGCCTGCCGCTTCGGGCTAAATGCGTGCTGGTCAAGCGCGCTCAGTCGACACGATGCGCGGCTAGCCACTGCTCATGTCCCACCCCAGATGGAAGCTTTCTTGGCCCAACTCGTTTCTTGATATCGCTGGCGGAAGTGATCGGTAGTCTCCGCAAGCGCTGCTGCATCTCCGCTCTCTTTGTACTTCGCAGCGTTTCCCAAACATCGAGTATACCGTCGCCGGTTCTCATTCGCGATGGGCTCCTGATACACTGCGCCCGTCCTGAATGCAGAGACGAACGTCTCGCGGCGTGGCGTCACGCAGCGCGTTCGTGAAGGAGGGCCAGCATGCAGCGTCGCGAAGCCTTGCGAAGACTCACTGCCACTACCCTGACGGGCGCGGGCCTCATGGCCGCCCGCTCGCCGCTTGCCGAGGTCTGGGCCCAGGAGGAGGCCACCTCGCTGCGGGGAATGCCCACACCGACGATCACCGACATCCAGACGATCCTGACCGCCCCAAACCGCATCCGCCTCGTTGTCGTGAAGGTGCTGACGAGCGAGCCCGGCCTGTACGGCTGGGGCTGCGCCACCTTCACCCAGCGCGCGCTCGTCGTCAAGACGGCCATCGACGATTACCTGAAGCCGTTCCTCGTCGGCAGGCGGGTCGACGAAATCGAAGACATCCATCAGGCGTCGTACGTGAGCTCGTACTGGCGCAATGGCCCGGTGCTGTTCAATGCCATGAGCGGCGTGGACATCGCTCTCTGGGACATCCTCGGCAAACGGGCAAACCTGCCGCTCTATCAGCTGCTTGGCGGCAAGGTGCGGCATGGCGCGGACTGTTACTACCACGCGAGCGGCGGCGATTTCCAAGAAGTGGAGGACAACGTTCGCAAGGGGATGTCGCTCGGCTTCCGCCACGTGCGCATCCAGGGCGGCGTCCCAGGCCTGGCCACTTATGGTGCCCGGAGCGCCGGCGCACAGAAGCGCACAGGGGGGCCGGCGGGGGAAGCCATCGGCCCGATGAACCCGCAGCGCGTCTGGGAGTCGGCCCCCTACGTGCGCATGCTCCCGAAGCTGTTCGAGCACATCCGCGGCAAGGTCGGCGACGAGGTGGAGCTGCTCCACGACGTGCACGAGCGTATCCAACTGAACGAGGCCATCAACCTCTGCAAGGCGCTCGAGCCCTATCGACTCTTCTTCCTGGAAGATCCGTTTCCGCCCGAGGACAACGCATGGTTCCAGCAGCTCCGGCAGCACACGAGCATCCCGATTGCGATGGGCGAGCTCTTCAACACCGTTCAGGAATACCTGCCGCTCATCTCGAATCGCCTCATCGATTTCATCCGCATCCACATCTCACAGATTGGCGGCCTCTCGCCTGCGCGCAAGGTGGCGGCGCTCTCGGAGTTCTTCGGGGTGCGGACAGCGTGGCATGGCCCCGGCGATGCGTCGCCGGTCGCGCATGCGGCACAGCTCGCCCTGGAGCTGTCGACGCACAACTTCGGCATCCATGAGGGCGGCAACTTTCCGCCCGAAACGCGCGAGGTGTTCCGCGGCGCGCCGGTGCAGAAGGATGGCTACATGCTCGCGAGCGACACGCCGGGACACGGCGTCGACGTGGACGAGAAGCTCGCGGCGAAGTTCCCGTTCCCGGCCGGTCCGCCGAACTTTGAGTACAACTGGGGCACCACCCGCCGCCGCGATGGCACGATTATCCGGCCGTAAGAAAAGGAACCGGGTACCTTTCGGGCCCGAAAAGGTACCCGGTTCCTTTTTCAGAACTCGTACCGCACGCCAAGCTGCACCTGGCGCGGGCTGTTCGCCAGCGTCGTCACCTGGCCGAAGTTGCTGCTTGTGATCGTGGAGTCGGGGCCGCCCCAGATCACGCGGTTGAAGAGGTTGAACACCTCGAGCCGCATCTCGAGCGACGTACGGCCGATACCGAACGTGCGCGCGATGGAGATGTTCTCGTTGAGGAACCAGGGCCCGCGCTCGTTGGGGTTTCGCACGGTGGCGTTGCCGAAGTCGGCGAGCAGCACGCCGCCCTTGTATCCCTCGAGCTCGTCGACCGAGACCACCGGATCGCGGCGGAACTTGGCCGGATCCCACCAGAGATCGACCAGCGGATCGAACTCGTCGCCTTGGGTCGACGCGCGCCAATCGTCGTAGTCGAGCACGGTAATGCGGTTGCCCCCGGCGGAGAGTGGTAAGCCGTAGCCCGGGAACACGCCGAGTGGGTACCCGGAAGCGTAGGCGTGCACGCCCGCAATGCGCCACCCGCCCACGATTGTCGAAAGTAGCCCTTCGCGTAAGAACCGCTTGTCGGCGCCGAACGGCAGCTCGTAGCTGTAATTCAGCTTGATGACATGCGTCTGGTCAAACGCCGAGAGTCCCTTCTCCGCATCCCGATTGAAGTGGTTCATCGCCTGGCCGCCGCCGGCGTTCGCCTGATCCGAGCGCAGCGTGAAGGCCTTCGAGAAGACGTACGACACCAGGAAGGTGAGCCCAGACTCGTAGCGCTTCTCTCCCTTCAGCAGGAACGCATGGTAGCTCGACCTCCCGCTGCGATCGCCACCGTCAGCGCCGGTGTTGATGGTCTGATACTGCGGATACGGCCGGAGAGCCTGTCGCACCGACTCCTCGCCAGGGAAGCCGGGATACGGATATGGGATACCCGCCTCGCGCGCAAGCGCCGAATCCAGGCGCGAGTCCATCAGCGTGATCGCACCCGCCGGTCCGTACCGATCGACGAAGCCGTAGAAGATCTCCGGATCCACCTGGTTCAGGCTGAGCAGGTTCGTCGTGAGATGCCGTCCTACCTGCGCGTTGTAGCCGGCTTCGACGACGAAGCGCCCCGGCAGCTGGCGCTGCACGTTCAGCGTCCAGTTGTAGTACTCCGGCAGCCGGCCTGCGTCATACGGCTGCCAGTACGGAATGCTGCTGCCATTCAACGTCTCCGGGACGAGGAACGGCGGCTCCGGCCATGCCGGCCACCCGCTGTCCCAGTTGAACGCCGAGCTCTCCGGAAAGCCGGGCGCCGTGACGTTGTACCCGCCGATGAACCCATGCCAATGCGAGCTGCCGCCGGTGTTCTTCACCGAGCCGAACGTGCGTGCGCCGCTGAGGCGCACGACCGTGTCCGGGTTGACGCTGTAGACCAGGCCGAAGCCCCCAGGGCCAGGCGTCGTAGAGCGATGTCCGTCCCGTGCGGCCAGGCCCCTCGCCGGCAAACTCCGACGCGCCCAGCCGGCCGCCTGCCCCAGGATTGGGCAGGTTTGGATTGAAGTTGGAATAGCCGTCGGGAAAGTGCCCCTCCCAGGTCGGCGGCGTGTACTCGTACCGGACGCCGTAATTGAGCGTGAGCTTGTCGCTGAGGCGCCAATCGTCCTGCGCGTACGCGGCATAGTACCGCCACCGATCGGAGACGTAGCGCAGCGTCGTGATATCCGACGACTGCACATCGCCGAGCAGAAAGCTTGCAAAGGCGTTGCCGGAAGTGCCGGTTGTGTCGAGCGTGCCGTCGGGGAGGAATCCAGCCGTCGCGCCACGATTGAAGTTGTACGTGCCAGCGGCGGTGTGCCAGCCGTAGCCATCGTAGTTGTCTTGCTGGAAGGTGAAGCCAAACTTCCATGTGTGCTTCGAGCGTACCCACGTGAGGTCGTCCGTGATCGCCCAGAGGTAATTGCCGGATCCGCCCCACTCGGAGCGGCCCCAGTCGAGATAGTCGGCCGAAAAGTTGATCAACGGAAACAGCTTGTCCGGTCCGGGCACGTTCTCCAGCCCGATGCGGCTGCCCCACCCCTGATCCCGGTTGTACGAGGCGCGCAGCTGGAACCAGTTGTTGTGACCGACGGTGACCCGGTTGAGCAGGCTCGGCGAGATGACGCGATCCCAGTTCATGCGGAATACGTGCGTGTGCGAATCCTCGTCACGGAAGTTGTTGAGCGGCACCGGCAGGCCACCGCCGGGCCCGTCGGCGGGCGGAATGACGAGCACTTCGCCCCAGTGGTAGAGGAAGCCGAGGCGATCCTTCTGCGACAGATTGTGATCGATCTTGAGGCTGAACTTGTTCCAGGGGTTCGTCTGAATCTGGTCGCCGGGCGTGTAGGTGAAGTTGTTCAGCACACCAGGTCGATCGGGCCGCATGGTGGCCAGCTCGAGGACGTTCCGGCTGACCTCGCTGAAGCGCTCGACAGGAATCTGGTTGTTCGGGAAGGGATCGCGGATGAACCCGGACCCGTTCGGGTTCGGCCGCGTGCTGGCGGGATCGTAAATCGGAATGAGACGTCCGCTCGCGTCTCGCCAGCTCGAGAAGTCGCCCTCGTACATCTCGGCCGTGGGAATGGTCGCAACCCGTGGCGCCGCGGCCGTCTTGTTGCGGTAGCCCTCATAGGAGGCGAAGAAGAACGTCCGGTCGCGGCCGTTGTAGATCTTGGGCAACCACACGGGCCCGCCAAACACGCCGCCGAAATCGTGCTGCGCGAGCGGTGGCCTTGCTGAAATAGTCGATCGTGTCGAGTGAGTCGTCGCGGAAGAACTCGAAGACCTTGCCCTGCCAGTTGTTGGTCCCCGAGCGGGACACGAAGCTGACCGCGCCGCCCCCCGCATGGCCGAACTCCGCCTTGAATCCATTTGTGTCGACGGCGAACTCGGTGATCGCCTCGACCGAGGGCGAGTTGAGTGTCGTCCAGAGGCGTTGTTCGAAGGGGGCCCCCGGTGTGGACGAGACGCCGTCCACCGTGAGGTCCCACCCGCCCTCCTGCCCGCCCCCGATGACAATGTTGCCGCGGCCCCCGTCGCCGCTCGTCCCAGACTTGGCTTCCGGGGCGACGAGGCTCAGGTCGAGGGGCGATCGCAGCGCACCACCAACGACGAGTGGCAGGTCTTGAATGAACTTGTTGCTGATGGCGGTCGCCACCTTCACGCTGTCGACCTGAATCTGCTTGGCCTCTGCAGAGACGGTCACGGCATCCTCCAGCGCCCCCACCGCGAGCTGTGCATCGACGCGCGCGATGGCGCCGGCCGTCACCTCGACGTTCTCGAGCGTCGTCGTCTGAAATCCCTGCGCCGACACGATGACCACGTAGGCGCCAACCGGGAGCTGGGGAATTGTGTAGGTGCCTTGATCGGAGGTCGTGGCTGGCCGCTCGAAGTTCGTGGCGAGATGGAGCGCCCGCACCTCGGCGCCGATGACGATTCCACCCGACTCGTCGGTCACGGTGCCGGTAATCGTGCCGCGCTCCGTCTGCGCCGACAGCGTGCCCGCGTACAGGAACGTCGCCGCAAGCGCGCCGAGCAGTCCGCCAATCCCTGGTCTTGCTGACATGGGGGGCTCCTTTCCGCCGCCAGCCTTCGAGAAAACCGCGAGAGTGTCCTCGCTTTCGCGACGTCCATGCACGCCGCTTGGTAAATATCTGGAGCGCGGGCCGAAAACGTTTTCTCAACACCCGCTAACCAGCGCGCGACCGAGCAGTGACCATGTCACTACATTGTTGCTGATTCGCGGCATATCGTTTTACGGAACCGACACTCGTGTCAAGCCGGCGTTTGATCTTGCCGCCCCCCAGTTTTTCCCGACCCTCCCGGAGACGCCGCGTCCACTGCTCTGAGGAGTGAAAGGAGAGAGGCCGCCAGCCGCGCGCTCGCGTCGATGTCGCCGGCCGGCGGGATCGCATGGGCCGCACGCCCCGGTCGGCCGCGTGGAAACACCACGTGCGGCGCTGACGTGTGGCGACCCGCCGAGCTCCGTGAGCTCGGCGGCCGTCTGGCCCCGCACATGGTGTTACGTTCTTCGCCGATCACGCGGCCTCCAACGGGGCGGCGCTGGCCCACGCAATCCCGCCGGCCAGCGCTGAACCGTTCGCGGCGCACGGCTCCCGTTGCTGTTGATGTATCGTCTCACTCGTGCAAGTGTTACGACATGCCACGACCCAGTTCGGAGATACCGTCAGGGCGCTCGGGGCGTAAAGATGATCGGTCAGCCCACGCGCTGATAGCGAAAGTGGCTGCGGATGTGCCGGTTGAAGGAACGCCCTTTCGACGCGGCGGTCATCAAGCCCGTGACGATCATGGGGGGGCACGTCGAAGTAGCGGGAGATCGCGCCACCGCGGAAGGCGACGTCGAGGGTCGTGTCGTTCGCGTACCGCAGGGACACGAGGAGCGACGACACGACGGGGCTGCGCTGATCGGTCAGGCGGGTCATCGCGCGATCTCCGTGGCGGGGGTACCGCGTGCCAAGGCGGTGAGCAGGCGATGCAATTCGTCGCGAGCGCGGCGCCCGAAGCGTGCGAGGGAGAGCGCCAGAATCGCGATGGAGAGGGCGCTGAGCCGGCGCTGCGTGCCAGGGCGAGGCGCCCCGCGTACCACCTCGACGTGCGCACGCACCGCGCGCGCCAGGGGGCCGGCGCCGAGCCGCACCGCGAGGAGAGAGGCCAGCGAGAGGGCGAGCAGCACGCGCCCGAGGCGCGGGGCCACATCGACCTCGAGCCGCAGCCCCCGCACCCCGAGAGGGGTCTTCCCATCGCGGAAGGTCAGCTCGATGTGCATGCGTTCGCGATAGAGGGCCACGCCGTCGTCGGTGGGCAGCTGGGCCTCAGAGCCAGCGGGGACCAAGAGGAACCACGGTTCTTTGAAGGCGCGGTCATGAAAGACGACGCCATCGACCGGTTCTTGGGCGGTGTCCTGATAGGCGACGTCGGCGTACCGACGGGCCTGGCCGGCGCGTCGGCGCAAGCGGCCGAGGGTGAGGCGCCGGCCGCCGACGCGCACCAGGGTGGTGGCCCGGCCGCGGAGGACAACGGGGATCCGCAGCCGGCGCAAGTACCGGAGGAGTGAGGCGCGCGCGTCGCCGCGATCGAGGACGAAGACCGGCTTGCACCCGGGCGGCAGGCATGCGGCGATCAGGAGAAGCCGCGACTCCTCGATCACATGTTGGCTCTTGCGCAGGGTGGCGTCGTCGTCACAGACGAAGGCCACGGGGAGCACGCGGTGGGCGACGCGCACACCCGCCATCAGGCCTGGCGTCCCGCGGATGGTCGTCTGATCGACCACGATCGGGATCCAGCCCTGCGGGGCGGGGCCGAGCGCGAGGCGGACGAGCCGCGGGGTCATCACGGGACCGTCGAGGGCGGCGTTGCGGAGCAGGCGATAGAGCCGCCTCGCGCGGGCCTTGTCGGATTCCTCAAGCGGCAAGGTGCGCGACAAGGCGCAGAGGGTGAGCCAGCCGTGGCCGCTGCGGGCGCCGCGCCAGAGCTGGAGCATGGCGACGGTGAGCAAGGCGAGCCCCAGCGAAAGCCACCGCCCGAGGTCGGGAGCGGCCACCGCCCGCAGGGCCAGCACGCGCGCGAGGGTGGGCGCGTGCGTCGGCTCGAAGGCCCGGCGTCGTGGACCTCGCGGGCGGGTCTCGTATCATCTATACAGATGGTCAGACACGCAGGTGAGGCCGGCCTGTTGGGCCTGGGGCATAGACGCACTCCTATCGGTGTGGGGTCGGCTCTTTGCGCCGGATCAGTTCGAGGTTAATGCTCGAGATTTCTTCGAGCAGGGTCATCGCGTGGTGATAATTGTGGACCCACCGCTCGGCCACCGGCCGCAGATCTTTGGGGACATACACCTGTCGCGTTTTGCCGTGCGCGTAGCTCACGGTGAGGTAGGTGGCGGGCCCGTGCTTCTCACCCCGCATGCACTTGCAGCCGGGTTTCCCGCACTGGGTGAACCGCTCGATCAGCGAGGCGCGCAGGACCGGCCCCAGCGTGGCAAGCTGCGCCTCGAGCTGCCGTCGTCGACCGGCGAGCCGGCGCGTCGTAGCGCGTAGCATGTCGTAACACTTGCACAACTGCTACGATATGTCGAGCGAAAACCGTGCGCAGCGTCGGGTGTCAGCGCCGGCCGGCGGGATCGCGTGGGCCAGCGCCGCCCCGTTGGAGGCCGCGTGATCCGCGAAGAACGTAACACCACGTGCGGGGCCAGACGGCCGCCGAGCTCACGGAGCTCGGCGGGTCGCCACACGTCAGCGCCGCACGTGGTTGTTCCACGCGGCCGACCGGGGCGCGCGGCCCACGCGATCAGGCCGGCCGGCGGCACCATCGCGACCGCGACGCTGGCCGCCTCTGTTTACTCCTCAGGGGGTGGGACTCGACGCTTCGTGGCGGGTCGGCCAAAACTGGGGGGCGGCAAGGGCGTTTGATGGAAGCTCGAGTTCTCGGCGTGCGGTGTGCTCAACGAAAAGGGGATCGTGACTATAGTCGCTCATCGATCTGCCCAGCGGTGCTGACACATATGTGGAACCGGGCCCACGGATCCTCGAGGATGCGGGGTTTCGTTGCCTTGATCCCGCTGGGACCTTGTGTAATACTCAATACGTATTACGGAGGTGTAACGTG
This sequence comes from Luteitalea sp., assembly GCA_009377605.1. Lineage (NCBI taxonomy): Bacteria > Pseudomonadati > Acidobacteriota > Vicinamibacteria > Vicinamibacterales > Vicinamibacteraceae > Luteitalea > Luteitalea sp. The sequence continues at coordinate 15,237 of WHTT01000081.1, read as the reverse complement.
CCATTGACAGTCCGTCTCGACCAAAAGGCGGAGCGTGCATTGAACGCCCTCGCGAAGCGCCGGCGGGTCTCGCGCTCCGAGATCGTTCGCGAGGCCCTCGCACAGTACGACGCCGGCACTGGCAGCGGTCACACCCGCGGCGGTGTCTATGACGACTGGCTGGACGTCGTTGGGATTGTCAATCTCGGTGTGCGCAGGCCACACCGTACCACAGGGGAACAGTTCAGCGCGATTGTTCGGGAGCAGGCACGTGCGCGGCGTGCTCGTTGATGCGGGCCCACTCGTGGCCATTCTCGACCGCGGTGATCCGGATCACGACACGTGCGTCGATGCACTAGGGACGCTCCGTAGCTCTTTGATCACGGTTTGGCCGGCGTTCACCGAAGCCATGTACCTCCTAGCCCTGTCATGGCAAGGTCAGAAGGCGCTCTGGAGCCGCTTGGAGCTAGGAGCTCTGACACTCGCGCCCCTCGATGAGACCGATGCCTCCCGGATGCGCGAGCTGATGGAGAAGTATCGGGACTTGCCAATGGATCTGGCTGACGCGGCGCTCGTCCGCGTTGCCGAGCGCGAGTCCCTCACGCAGATCTTCACGCTCGATCGACGCCACTTCTCCGTCTATCGCGTCGGCCGCCGCCGTTCCTTCTCGATCCTTCCCGGTTAGTGTCAGGACACTAGGCTGTGTTCAATGCGCGGGTGGGATCCACGCGGGCGGCGCGGCGAGCAGGGGCCCAGCTCGCCAGAAGCGCAACCAGGACGAAGCCCAGGCTCAGCGCTGCGATCGTCATCGGATCGCGCGGCTCCACGCCGTACAACTGGTTCGCCAGCAGACCGCTCACGGCGAGTGCACCGGTCACTCCCAGGAAGAGACCGACCAGCACCGGCTTCAAAGCCTGTCGAATCACGAGCCGGGCCACGTCGGCCGGTGCGGCGCCGAGCGCGAGCCGCACGCCGATCTCCTGCGTGCGCTGGCTGACGAAGTACGCAATCACGCCGTAGATACCGATGGCCGCCAGCAGGAGCCCCATTATCCCGAGCGTGGTCAACAGCACCGTGTTGAAGCGCGACGCGGCGACCGAGCTCGCCATCCGCTCCTCCATTGTACGGACGTTGAACAGCGGCAGCTTGGGATCGACCTGGCGAATGGCACGCGCCACGCTGCTGGCCAATGCGGCCGGATCGGTCGGCGTGCGCGCGACGATGTACATCGTGCGTTGGACCCAGTCCCACGCCGCACCAGGTGGGTTGGATGGTGCCTGTGCAATGGGCAGATAGAACTCGGGCATGGGCGAAACGGCGAGACCGAACGAACGCACGTCGCCTGCGACGCCAACCACCACCTTGTAGTCGGGCGTGCGAATGCCGCCAGGTCCCGGCTCGCAGCAGGAGATGCGCTTGCCGATCGCGTTTTCCTTCGGCCAGGCCTGCCGGGCCAGGGCCTCGCTGATGATCATCACCTTCTGCACGCCCTCACGGTCCTGATCGGTGAACCTGCGTCCCTCCTTGATCGGAATCCTCATCGTCTCGAAATACCTGGGTGACACGAGCCGCAGCTGGCTGACAATCACGCTGCGCGGGCCCATCGGGCGTCCTTCCGGAATCAAGCCGTTACTATTGCCGCCGGGCCCCAGCGGTACCTGCGAGACCACGGCCGCACGGGTGACACCAGGAACGACGCGCGTTTCGTCCACCATGCCCTCGAGCGCCTGCACCGTGCGCGTGTGGTCCAGGTAGTCGTCGCGTGGGAGCGCCACGCGCGCGCTGAGCACGCCGCGCGGATCGAAGCCAGGATCGACCGCGCCGAGCGCCAGCGCCGTGCGAATCAGCAGGCCGGATCCGATGAGCAGCAGCAACGCCAGGGCCACCTCGGCGACGACCAATGCGCTCCGCACGCGATCACGCGGCGCGCCCATGCCACCGCTCCGTCCACCTCGCAGCATGTCCAGCACCGGGTTACTGGCCACGCGGGAACGAGGCCGAAGACGACGCTGCTGGCGATTGCGACCACTACGGCGAACAACAGGGCTGTCACATCGAGATGCGCCTGTTCGAGCCGGGGCGAAGAGCCGCTGTCGATAGTCGCCCACGAAGATCGCCATCATCGGCTCGATATTCGCGCCACGCTGCGCGTTGAAGATCGGCTGCTCCTTCTCCAGTTGCGCGGCGATCGTCGCCAGCTCCGTCTGCGCTTGGTCAATCGTCACACCCGGTGCGAGCCTGGCCGATATCGTGAGGAAATGCCGGTCGAAGTCGGCCTGCTCTTCCCCGCTGAACGCGGCCGGTACCCACAGCTCCTCGCCATCCATCGTGACGTCGAACGACGCTGGCATGACCCCGACCACGGTGTGCTGACGGCCGCTGAGCCGTACCTCGCGCCCCACCACACCCGGATCGCCGGCGAACCGGCGCGCCCAGAGCCTGTGGCTCAGGATCACCACATCTTCCCGCCCCGGCTGATCGTCGTCTCGACCGAACGTCCGCCCAAGCGCAGCGCCCACGCCGAGCACATCGAAGTAGTGCCCGCTCACGTGGGCTCCGATGACCCGCTCGGGCGTCCGACCCTCGGTCACGTTGAAGTTGTCGTATTGGATCGCGGCGATTCCATCGAACAGCGTGGCGCGCCGGCTCCACTCGACGAAGTTGCCAACCGACACGCCGCCGCGCTCGATGTCGCGCCAGCGCTCGAATAGATATACGAGGCGATGCGGCTCATGGTACGGCAGGGGACGCAACACCACGGCGTGCACCGCGCTGAAAATCGCCGTCGTCGCTCCGATCCCGAGCGCGAGCGTCACAATTGCTACGAACGCAAACCCGGGGTTCTTCCACAGTTGTCGCCAGCCGAACCCGACGTCCTGGCGCAACTCCGCAAGGTATTCCCGTCGCCGCATCTGACGATCCCTGTCTCTGCCGAGACGCCAGCAGGTGTCGTGGGCGAGGCGCACGTCACCGAAGCGTCGCAGCGCCGCCTGGCGCGCCTCTTCAGAGGACATGCCGCGGGCGACGTACTCGCGCCGGCGCATCTCGAGATGGAACGCGAGCTCTCCGTCGACCTCCTCGTCGACGCTTGGCTTCCAGAGCCAGGCCCGTAACAGTCTTCGTCGCATGCGTTGCGGTTCCACGGCGCGCGTGCCGCACCGGGCACGTCAGGCTGGGAGGAGCACTCGGGAGACGACCTTCGTGAACGTCTGCCACTGGCGCGTCTCGTGCCTCAGTCGTGCGCGGCCGGCGGGCGTGATGCGATATAGCTTGACGCGGCGGCCCAGCTCGGACTCGCCCCACTCGGCCTCCACCCACGCCTTCTGCTCCATCCGGTAGAGGGACGGGTAAAGCGAGCCGTCCTCAATCTGCAGCGCATCGCCGGTCGCTTCCTCGATCCAACGCGCGATCGCATACCCGTGGCGGGGACCGCCTGTGAGCGTCTTGAGAATCAGCGCATCGAGTGTTCCGTGCAAGAGGGCGTTGACCGGTTTTTCCATAGGGCTATCGAGCCCTGATCACAAGAATGTCTAGGTATGGTAGCGGTGAATACCCAGATAGTCAAGGACGCCACGGTTCTCTGCTTTCGTCGCCCTCCGACTCCTGTGCAGTAATCGACACATATTACGGACGTGCTCTCCCGATCTCGCGGCGCCTTCGAGGACGCGATGGCCAGCCTTGCGAGGCAGTGAGGCGACGTCAGCGTGACGGTTCTCGCGAAAGGGCTTGACAAGATTTTTGAGGTGGGCGCGTTCTTGTGCAGAAGCTCGCGAGAATAGCCCGCTGTGAGCGCCAGATTGACCATGAGGCCGCCTTCGCATGTGAGGGCGACAAACGAAATGGATCTCGCCGCATTCGTGTCCTGGGTGCCCGTCCTGAGGCTCGAAAAGTGCATCCGTATAATGGGACATGATGACGCGACTCTCCACGTTCCAGCACCTCTCCGATCAGGATCTGCTCCGCGAGGTGACGCACCTCGCTGCCGGTGAACGTGAGGCCACGGCGCGCCTCATCGCCTGCCTCGCCGAGATCGATGCCCGGCGTCTCTACCTAGGCGAAGGCTGCGCCTCGCTCTTTACGTACTGCGTCCACGTCCTCCGCCTCTCGGAGCACGCCGCGTACGACCGGATCGAAGTCGCCCGCGCCGCGCGCCGGTTTCCTGTCATCCTGGCGCAGCTCGCGGCGGGCGCGGTCACGCTGACAACGATTCGGCTCCTCGCGCCGCACTTGACTCCCGAGAATTATGCGGCACTGTTGGCCGAGGCCCGGCACCGGAGCCGACGCGACGTCGAACAAATCGTGGCCCGACTGCACCCGCAGCCCGATGTGCCGAGTGCTGTGCGGAAACTGCCGACGCCGCCACCACCCGCCGTGGCCGCCGCCACGGCGGGAGCTGCCAGCAAAGCACCCACGACGGAACAGGGTGAGGTGCCGCGGGAAACCGCGGCGTCGGCGGGCATGTCGGCCCCGGCGGCGCCCGCGCCGACGCGTCCTCCGGTGCTCGCGCCGCTGGCGCCCGCGCGCTACAAGGTGTCATTCACCATCAGCGCCGAGACATACGCGAAGCTGCAGGAGGTACAAGCGCTACTCCGGCACGTCATTCCGACCGGAGACCCCGCGGCCATCTTCGATCGTGCCCTGACCCTGCTCGTCGCCGAATGTGCGCGCATGAAATACGCGGCCACAGACCGGCCGACGCAGGGGCGCGGGACGGCGATGGGATCGCGGTACATCCCCGCGGTGGTGAAGCGAACCATCTGGCACCGCGACGGTGGCCAGTGTGCGTTCGTCAGCGCCGGAGGAAGGCGGTGCGCGGAACGCGGGTTCCTCGAATTTCATCATCGCCGGCCGTACGCGAAGGGCGGTGAAGCGTCGGTCGACAATCTCGAGCTCAGGTGCACACGCCACAATGCCCACGCGGCCGAACGCGACTTCGGTCCCTGGCAGCCCACGCGCGTCCGAGAGACGGCGCCGGTCTTCGGCACACGGCCGCACGCCACTCGTTTCGAAACGAGTCTGGCACCTGATCTGTGCCAATCTGCCGGCGCGGGCCAGCCTCGTCTGGGCCACGTCAGGCGTTCGGCCGCGCGTGCCTCACCCTCATGAGCGCAAGAGCCGACGGACACGCCTGGCCAACATCTGTCCGTCGAGTTGCGACGCCCCAGCGCGTGCGATCGCGGGGTGATTGTCTACTGCCGCTCACGGTCGTGCCCGGAGGACGCTTGCCTCCCTCCGCTGATTCGATCGACGGTGGCGATCGCGGTCTGGTCCCTGTGCCGTGGTGGTGCACGTACGTCACCGTAACTCTGAAACGCCGCACTTGCGTGGTTCAGACGAATGGGCTCGATCAGGTCGTTCGGGAACGAGCGCCATCGCGTGTGGGCGAAGTGTCGAACATCTTCACCCAACGCGCGCGGCGATGGCGGCGAAATCCGGCGTGCTCGTACAACCGCCGCCCCGACTCAGCTTTCGCCAACATCGTCGTCAGGTTCCGGCAGCGCGACGCTCGCGCTCTTGAGCCCAGGTACCGGTTTGAGCGGCGCGCCCACTGGGGAATTGCGGCGCTCGCCGTCCCGCGGGTCGATCGGAACCTCTCGATAGCTATCCAGCTGAATCGAATATGTCCCACGCCCTCGCGTACGTTCGCGGAGAGCCGCCGCGTAACCGAACATTTCTGACAGTGGGACAAGTGCCCGAACGACCCGCACGTCGGCGTCGTCATCGTGCGACTGAATCTGGCCACGTCGACCGGAGAGGTCTTCGATCACGTCGGCCGCGTGCTCTTTGGGGACCACCACGGCGACGATCATCACCGGCTCGAGGAGAACGGTCCCCGCCTTCTCTGCAGCCTCTCGGAATGCCATCGCACCGGCGATCTTGAACGCGGCGTCGTTCGAGGCCGTTTCGTGGTATGAGCCGTCGTACAACTCGATCCTCACGTCGCGAATCGGATAACCCGCGGGCCCACCGCGCGTCGAGGCTTCCTGAATTCCCAGCCGGACGGACTCGATGAAACGATCCGGAATCTCGTCACCACTCAGAGCGCTCTCGAAAACATAGCCAGTACCTCGCTCTCCCGGAGAGACGCGGATCCTGACGTGGCCATACTGCCCGCGGCCGGCGGAATGACGTGCGTATCGGCCATCGCCGTCGGCCACCTGCGTCAGCGCTTCCCTGTAGGCCACCTGAGGCTTTCCGAGCGTCGCTTCGACCCGGAACTCGCGCTTCAGGCGATCGACGATGCTCTCGAGCTGCAATTCGTCGAGGGCGCCAATGGTGATTCCGCCGGCTTGATCCGCTTTCACGCTCAGGGTCGGATCCTCGGCGATGAGCTGCCGCAATCCCTTTCCGAGCCGTTCACGGTCGGTCTCACTGTTCGGGCGGAGAGCCAGCAAGAGCAGCGGTGTCGCAGTAGGTCCGCTCATGTCGAGTCTTGGACGCCACCACAGAGTGTACCGCTACTCGTAACGCAGCGCCACGAGCGGGTCCACGCGCGCTGCCCTGGCGGCCGGCAGACAGCAGGCACCAAGCGCAACTCCGATCCAGATGAACGCCACGACGACATGCGTCCAGACACCCGTTGGAGCAATCCCCTCCTGGATCGATCCCGCGACGCCAGTCAGTCCCGCCGTCAACAGCTCACCGATCGCCACGCCCACCAGAACGATCGCTAGACCGTTGCTGACGACGTCGCGGAAGATATCCTGGCGCGTCGCTCCAAGCGCCATTCGTACGCCGATTTCCTGCGTGCGGAGTGTCACATGGTATGCGATCACGCCATACAAGCCGACCGCGGCGAGCAGCAGCGCCAGCAACCCGAAGACCGTCAAGACGTTCACGATCCATTCGAATTGCGCATATCTCCGCTCGATGTGCGCGCTGAGCGGCTGCACGACATAGGCGCGCATTCCCTGCCCCATGCCGAGGAGGGTGCGACGGACGGGCTGCGCCATCGTGGCTGGATCGGTGCTCGTTTGCAGAAGAATGGCTGCGAGGCCGTCAAAGTCCTGGCGGGGGAAGGGGAAATAAAGATGCGGCTCAGGAGGCTCACCAAGCTCACGGATCGCGGAGTTGCGGACAACCCCAACGACAACCGCCGCTTGCGTGTCGTCGCACCCGATCATCAGCCGTTCACCGACGGCCGTGCTGTTCGGCAGGATCCGGCGAGCGAGGCTCTCGTTCACAACCACCGTCGAGGCGTTGCTGGAAAGGTCCTCGACACCAAAGCGGCGACCGGCGAGAAGGCGGATCGCCATGGTATCGAAGAAGCTGGTATCGATGGTGCTGGTTGTGATCCGGATCTGCGGACCGGTACGAAGTGAGGCGCAATCGGAACGGGCCCACATCAACGGCACGGTGGACGTGAGCGTGGCCGTCCGAACACCGGGCAGCGTCCGTAACCGCTCAAGCGCTTGTGCGTAGACCTCGCGACGACGCTCGGCCGTGATTGGAGAGGACGGAATGAAGGCATAGGCAATGAGGCGGCCGTCGACCTCGAAGCCGGGATCCGTGGCTTGCAGCCGGACGAGCCCTTGGAGAAAGCTGCCGGCGACAAACAGCAGGACCAACGACATCGCCACCTGCGCAACAAGTCCCAGTGGCCGCCGGCGTCTCGTGCCCCCGCCAATCTCACCCTTGAACGCCACGACGCCGCTGGACCGAGACGCTCGCCACGCAGGGAGCCAGCCACAAAGCAGCGTGGCCGCAAACGAGACCATCGTGGCGAACACGATGGTGCGCCAGTCGAGTGACAAATCCAACTGGACCGCGAAGTAGCCCATGAAAGACGACACCGATCTCTCGAGGAGCTGGTTGGTCCACACCGCCAGGACGACACCGCAGATGCCGCCGCCGATGGCAAGCATGAGGCTCTCGGTCAGCAGTTGTCGGAACAGCCGCGACTGCGTGGCGCCGAGGGCGCGGCGCATGGCGAATTCACGCTGCCTGATCGCTCCACGCACCAACAGCAGGTTGCCGACATTGACGCACGCAATCAACAAGACCAATCCGACGACGACGGCCAGGAGTGTCGCGAGGGTTGCGGCGCTTCGTCGAAACTCGTGATCCGGAATGCCACGTGCTTCGTCAGCGACAATCGGCGGCTGGCGCTCTGACGCACGAGCATGCTCGGCCCTCAGTTGTGCATCGATGGCGTTCAGCTCGGTTGACGCCTCGACAGCAGTCGCACCCGCGCGCAACCTGCCGAAGAGCATTATCAGGTGCCGGTCCTCGCGATCCTCGAGTTGCGCGGCCAAACCTGGGCGCGTGCGGATTGGCACCCAGATATCCGTTCGAAGCGGCGCAAAGGCACCGGTGCAATCAGGTGGCGCTACGCCAACGACCGTGTACGACTCCGATTGTGACCTGATCCGCCGGCCGAGCACCTGCGGGCTGCGATGGAACCAGCGCTCCCAAGCCGCGTGACTGATGACGGCAAACGGCTCCCGGTCGTCCGCGAACCAGCGGCCAAGCACTGGCGTGACACCGAGCACATCGCCGTAGTCGGCTGACGCGACCTCCGCGCCCACGAACGCGCTGTCGCCGTCGACGTCGAGATCCGACTCCATCGGCCACGATCCGGCCAGTCCGGAGAGGGTGCGGCTTCGGTCCCGGAAATCGCGATAGTCGGGATACGACCACGCCGTGCGCTCGCCCCGGCTGATCACGATCAGCCGTTCTGGATCCGCGACCGGCATCTGCCGAAGGAGGACGGAATTGATCACGCCAAAGATGGCCGTGTTAACGCCGATCCCGAGCCCGAGGCACAACATCGCAAGCAACGCGAAACCAGGCGAGCGCCGGAGCTGCCGCGTGGCGTACTGCACGTCGCGGACGAGATCGTCGACAGGGCCGATGCCTCGCGCGTCGCGGTGCTCTTCCTTGACCTGATCGAGCCCGCCGAGCTCCAGTCGCGCCCGGCGGAGGGCGTCATCATGGGCCATTCCCTGGCCCACGTACAGGGTCACCTGCTGCTCGAGGTGAAACCGGAGCTCGTCGTCGAGATCCTGGTCGACGGCGCGCCTATTGAAGAGAGATCGCAGTCGAAGGATCCAATCGGTGAGCATCATGCCCCCTACAGGCGTTCCAAGGCCTGGGCGCCGACGGCGCTCCGTCTACACCGAGCCGAGATCGCTTACGCTTCGACAGGAAGGTAGCGCATCTCTTGTCGAAGTGCAAGGGGGGAGTCGCGTGGCTCACGTTGAGCGGTCACTCACGTTGCGCCTTGAATCGCGGGTCCCAGGCGAACGCAATCGGGTCTCCAATCCGGATCTGTGAGAACCGTGGATGATGGGGGTTGAGCAGGAAGTTGAAATCGTCGGGCACGAGCACGCTGGGCACGCGGAGGACAGCTGAGCGCCCTTCGGTTCGCCACCCGCGTCCAAAGGCGCGAGCAGCGACACTCCCACTTGGGGCGTCCCACCCCGGCGGCAGATCCTGCCGACGAACCGTCTCGACCAAGCCCTCGGGAAACGTCGCAGAGATCAGCACGCAGGCCGGGAGCATGTGCCGCTCCGCGCCAGAGAAGTTGGCGAGTACTTCGAGCATCGCCAGCGCTTGGTTCGCCGAGGTATAGACAACCGCCAACCCTGCGCTATGCCATCGCCCGTCCGCGCGCCGGGCACCCTCGCCGCTGAATGCGCTTCGTGCGTAGCGCGCTTTCACCACCCTCCAGGAGACGACCATCACGCATACATCGAGTGCTCAGCTCGCCAGATCAACTCTTCCACGGCCTGCGCCCCGACCCCTGTCCTCATGTATTCCAAGGGCGATGCACCCTCCAATTGCGATTTGGGTGTGTTCAGCCACTGGATCGCGCCCACTCGATTCCCCTCGAAGAGATCGATGGTAAGTCCGACGAGACGGGCGAGCCGCAACAGCCGATCGGACTCGTCGGGAGAGAGTCGCCTCGTCTCCTTGCGGTGATAGAGCGTGCGATCTGGCATCCGAAGAAGCTCACCAATTTGTCGGAGGCTCGGTGCGCCCAGGAGCTTCTGCATCCGTTCGACGGCGGAGAAAGGCAACCCCTTCTCAACACGCTCGACCACACGGCTCAAGGTTGGGGCATCGATGCCAACCAAGCGGTAGTGCGCGAGGCTCTCATGCCCGGCGGTATCGATGGCGACACCCATGGTAGCAAAAGCGTAACACAGGAACTGCAGATCTGCGGTGGTAACGGCATGCGGCGCTATACTGGCGCAGCAGACGTCGCTGAGACCAGCACTCATGCCCGCCGCTCGCCCAGGTCACGCATGCAGTGGAGCAGGTTCCCGCCGAGCTGCTCTGGATTCCGATTGCCTTGCTCGCCGCGAGGCTCTTCGGCGTCGTGGAGCGTTGGGGTCAGCCAGCCGTCCTCGGCGAGCTGCTTGCCGGGATCCTGCTTGGAAACTTGGCGCTCATCGGCATCCCATTCCTTGTGATGACGACACTGCTGACGCCGCCGATCCTGGTGCGGATCCTGCGCCCCGCTGGCTCATCATGAGCCGGATGCGAGGCGACGACCCACGCCGAATTGATCTGCAACCTTCACCGGCTGGCCACCAGAGAACTGAATCTCGAGCATCTTTTCACTCTGCACCGCTCGACCCTGCTCGTCCTCGAGCGTCGCCACGATCCGTCGGCTCTTCGTGTCGATGACATCACCGGTGGACGGGTACGCAAGCCGGCCGTCGAGGCTGAACGTAATCCACCCGGGCTGGTCGCGTACCTCGATGCTGGCGACCTGCTTCGGGGGCATGACGGTAGCGTCGAACACGTGCACCCGACTGTTCGCGGCGTCGGTGAGCCACAGCTCCGTCTCGTCTGGCAGCAGGGCGACGCCGTGGCTCGGGCAGCCGTGCCGCTTGACCGGTCCCTTCTGATAGCCCGCCACTTCCACCCGGTGGAGCACGCGGCCCGTCCGTAGGTCGCCCACTTCGAACCCGAGCAAGCCGTTGACGTTGACGAAGCAGAGCGTCTGCTGGCTATTGACCGTGAAGGGGCGGATGACGTCGCCGAACGGGCCTACCTGTTTGGCGATCGTGTGGCTGCTGGAGTCCGCCACGTTCAGCATCGGCGACTTCAGTCCCGCGAGATAGACGAATCTGCCGTCGCTTCCGTAGATCGTGTTGTGCGCACCCGAGTTCGTTTCAATGGTGCCGATCGGATCGCCGCTTCCTGCGTCGATCACGTGCCAGAAGGGCCCTTCGAACGACGGGACATACAGGATGCGGCCGTTTGGCGCGATCGCCATTCGATCGCAGCCACCCTCGTATGTGCGGTTCCAGACGATGCGCTCGGTCGTCAGATCGAAGGCGACCACGCGTCTGGGTGTGGTCAAGTACAGGCGGCCTGTCTCCGCGTGTGCCGCGATGCCCTTGATATTCTCCGGCTCCTCGCCGTCCAGCATCTCGAAGGTGGGAATGCGCTTCACGAACCGGTGTCCAGCCTCGATGTCGAACACCAGGATCCCGACGCCGCCGTGCTCGACATAGTTCCGGACGCCCGGGGCGGCAACGTACAGCAAACGTCGAGCGTCTCCGGTACCTTGCACCGGCGAGGCCGACGGCGCGAACAGCCACCCAAGCAACATCAGCAAACATACCGAGGCACTCGCCAGCGTCATGGCAGCGTCTCCTTCTGTCCGCCGCGTTCTAGCGGCACGACGACGTAAGGTTGTTCGGTGTAGAGATCCGGATAGATCTTACCGTTGCCAGCGCGATCCATCACTTCGATGAAGTACATGAAGTCCCAGGTTGGAACCACCTCGGCTGCCGGCACAACGGTGCTAAATCGGTTGCCTTCCCCATCCGCGCGCATTTCCAGCGTTCGGTAATCCTGATGCTGATTCACGCTTCGATAGCGGAGCCGCACCCACTTCACGCCTGACGGATCGGTGACTTCCGCCTCGACGCGGAGTGGCCGCGCCGCCCTGGCACGAGCGACCGGCGTATGGTGCACCACCGGCGGTTCATCGTCGGCCGTGGCCAGGACCGCAGACGCGGCTGCACGGCCATCCGAAGCGGGCCAGGTCGTCGCGCGCCCGCCGTCATCGGTAGCGTGAATGATGTACGAGAAGGGGCCGCTCACGCGTTCTGCCGGAATCTTACCGCGATATGTGTACGGCCCGGCCGGCTCGAGGGGCACGTCACCAAAGCGGTCACCGGCTTGGTACGACACGCGCACCCGTGCGATGGGGCGTGGCCCGGTCACGGTTGCGCGAATGCCGAGCGGCTCTCCAGGTCGGATGCGCCGCGCTGGCACATGAGCGATCGCCGGCGCGCTCCCATGAGTCGCAGGGCGATACGTCTGACGTTCCTCCTCGAGCGCCGTCAGGCCCTGCTTCGCGGCATCGAGCTCGTTGCGCCAGTGCCCGGTCAACCCAGACGTCGCAAGGCCCATACGAAGGTTGTCGTTGTAGACGTCGCCGGCGGCCTCCACGATCTGCTCCCAGGCCTGAATGGCGCGCCCTTCCTCCGCAATCGCCTCATCGAGGGCATTGACGTCGCGTGACTGTTCCCACAGCGCCCAGCTCAGGCCCGCCAGCGCGCGATGCGAGTGGTACTGAGCCAGGCCGGCAAGTATGCGCAAGTCGACAATCGTCGACTCGAGCTCCGGCCTTGGCGGCGTGGCCGCCTGTCGCTCTGCCTCGCGCACGTCGCGCAGCACCGCTTCTGCCACTTCCGCGAACCATCGACTGCTCTCCTGCGGCCAGACCGCTGCCGATTCTCCCTGCGCCAGCGTCAAGCGGGCGGCATCAGCCATGCTGAGGAACTGCTCGGTGTCACTTGGCTCCGCCGCGGCGTACTCCCGCAAGTCCTCGCGCCGCTGCTTCTCCGGCCAACCGCGCGTCGTCGGGAAGCGGTTGTACGGGAAGTTGTAGGCGGTGATCATCGGCAGGATCCAGCTCGCGCGGTGGAGCGCGCGCTCGATGTGCGGCGCCGCCGCCCGTCCAAGCCGTCGCTCGAACTCTCGCGTCCAGACGTCGGATGGCGTGTCGGGATTGTAACCAATGCGCCCGAAGACTTGGAAGAAGTGCCAGTAGCGCTCGAACTCGTAGTCATAGCCGCGCGCCGCCGGCGAGAGCAGCTCGAACGGCGTCAGGTCGTGGGGCTGCGAGGCCATCTTCGTCGCGAGCATCTCGTTCACTTCGTAACCTTGCCCGTCGTAGAGACGGCTACTCGCAGCGAACCGGCGCACGTATTCCGGATCTCCCCAGAGCAGGACCCGCGTCGTCCCGCCATTCCAGAGTCGCCAGTGCATGTCGTACTTCTTCGGGTAACGCAGAAGATCTGCGTAGCCGTGGCGCCGATCGTGCTGGTTCTCCTGGTTGATGTGCGTCGGATGGAACGGAAGCCCCATCTGCTCTGCCCAGTACTTGGTGGAGATCCGGATATTGACGCCCATCTCGACGGCCAGATCGATCAGCGAATCCGGAAAGTCCTTCGCCCGCGCATCGAAGCGCATCTCCGGCGCGTGCTGCTTCATCACGGCATAGATGCCCTTCCAGAAGTCGTGCATCTCTTCCGGCTTCAGGCCCGATTCGCCGTGCATGCGGAATTGGACCGCGTCAATCCCAGGGAAGGTTTGCAGAAACTTCGCGAGGGCGGCCTGAGAGTAGGCCATGAGGTTGTCCTGCGTCAGGCCGGTGACGACACCTGGCAGCCTCTCGCCTGCCTCGACGTCCATGCCACCCGCCTGCACACCGCCGCGATAGATGTGGTCCCAGAGCCCCACCGTCACATCGAGGCCGCGCGCATGCGCCGCGGCGATGAGCTCACGCAGCGCATCCACGTAGCGGCGTTGATCATCGGCGGTGAACTCCACCACACGAACGTTGGGAAACTCTTCGACATCGAAGAAGTAGGGATACGCAGGGGCGAGATAGCCCGCGTTCTCGTAGCCAAAGATCAGGACGAAAGAGTTGAAACGGTTCTTCGCGAGCAGGTCGAAGTAGCGTTCCCAGTGCGTGCGATCGAAGAAGCGACTCTCGAACCACGCCCTGTGCATCGTGTACACGGACAGTGCACGCTCGACCACCGCTGGTGCTTCGCGGGCATCCCGAACCTCGCTGAGCGGCCGAGCGGGATCGTCCGCCCATCCGATCCGCTCCGCCACGTCGAGCAATGCGTACATCAGGCCCCGGTCGTCGGGCGCCGTTACGAGGAGCCGCGGTTGGTCGACGTGGCGGATGAGGAGCGCTTCTGCCTCGACCGGCGCGTCGATATCGAGATCCGTGACCAGACGAGCGGCAGCACCCGAGCCGCTGGACAGGCCGGCGACGATCACGCTCTCGCCCTGAGCTCCATCCATCCGCTGGCTCAGGCGAAGCGTGATCCCGTGCCGGTCGAGCGCGCTTCTGATCGCCTCGAGGCCGTGGCGAACAGGCGTGCCGGGGCTCGTGTCGGTCACCATGACGATGGTCGGTGCTTCGACCGGACCGGCCGCGTTCGATGCCGCTTGCAAGAACAGCGCGCCGAATCCGACCAGAACGAGTGTGAAACCGGCTGCCAGTGTCCTGTCCGCGTGATTCGTCACATACGTCCCGGGCGGGGCATCCCGGCTCGCGGCGTTGCTCGTCGGTCGAATACGGCCTGTATGCTCCCTTCTCGCGCCTGGCGAGCCGGGCGCCGCGCTCCGGGACCTATGCAACGAATCACGCGGACAGGACACTAGACGGCGGTGCACGACCTCCCCTTTCTCGAGCGACACGGTCCTGGACGAATGCGCAACACTATACACGCTCGAGGTGTCAGACGGCGCCTCGTCGCCTGGCTCGATCGCACGCGGCCACGCCAGGTCGGCTATGCGCGACAGCAGCGGATATCATGCGGGAGGAGCGAGGATGGCACGAGATTCCGTTGGCGACGTCGCGGCGCGCACACGCAACTCCCTATCGGAGATCGCCGCGGTCTTCTTGCGACTCGGCACGACGGCCTTCGGTGGGCCGGCGGCACACATCGCCATGATGGAGGATGAGGTCGTGCGCCGGCGAAAGTGGCTGACCCGCGAAGAGTTCCTCGACTATCTCGGAGCGACCAACCTCATTCCTGGGCCCAACTCCACAGAGCTGGCAATTCACATCGGTCATGCTCGAGCGGGTTGGCGAGGCCTTCTCGTGGCAGGGCTCTGCTTCATCGTTCCCGCCACGTTAATCGTCGGCGCGGCTGCTTGGGCGTACGGACGTTACGGCAGCCTCCCGGAAGCCGCGGGACTCCTGTATGGGGTGAAGCCGGTTGTAATCGCCATCGTCGCGCAGGCGCTGTGGAGTCTGGGGCGATC
>WHTT01000080.1 GCA_009377605.1 Luteitalea sp. | reverse complement strand
GGGGCGGCGGCTCTTCCCGATCATTGGGATTGGGAGCTCGCTGGGGGCGCTCGTGGGTGCCAGCCTGTCGGGAATCTTGCTGACCAGCCTGGGGCCGCATCGTGTGATACTGCTAGCCGCAACGTTGCTGGCCGTATCGGCCGGCACGACGTGGGCGATTGGTCGGCATGCGCCGATCGTTCGGGGGCAACAACCACCTCCTCAGTCAGGTTGCGCCACCGGGCCGCTGCGAGGCCCTGGCGGCTTTCAGCTTGTCTTCTCGGATCGGTATCTGCTACTCATTGCCGTGTTCGTTATGCTTCTGAACGTCGTGAACACTGGCGGCGAGTTCTTGCTGAGCAAGCTCGTCATGGCAGAGGCGGAGACGTTTGCCGCGCATGCCGCTGACGCGAGCGCCGCGACCCGAGCGTTCATCGGAAGCTTCTATGCGCGCTACTTCACGCTGGTGGGCATCGTGGGTCTCGTGGGACAACTCTTCCTCGTCTCTCGACTCTTCCAAAAGATTGGTGTGGCCGGCGCGCTCTTCGTGACGCCGGTGATTGCCCTCGGCGGCTATGTGCTCGTCGCTGCCCTGCCGCTGCTCGGTGTCTTGGCGATGACCAAGCTCTTCGAAAACGCGGCAGACTACTCAATCCAGAATACGGCGCGGCACGCCCTGTTCCTTTCCGTGGGCCGGGATGCCAAGTACAAGGCCACTCAGGTCATCGAAGCCTTCTTCTGGCGGGCTGGAGATCTTCTGCATGCCGCGCTCGTGGTTGTCGGGACAGCGCTCGTCTTCGGCATCCGTGAATACGCGCTCCTGCTCGCCGGCATCGCTGCCGCATGGCTCGTCGTCGCCGCTCTTGTCGCGCGAGAGCATCGGCGGCGCGAGTTGCGCATCGCGCGTCAGCCCGCTGCCGTGTCAACCTCCTCGATTCGGTTCGCGACGCCGCTGACGGAGCGCAGAGCTGCATGACGTGGCGACGCCTCGGTCTCCTGCTCGCGGTTGGCATTGCCTTCGGCGGTGATGCCTTCGCGGCTGTCCAGGAGGAAGCGGCGCCGCAGGCTGCAAATCCTGCTGAGACGCGCGAGCAAGAGCTGCTGGCGAAGAGGCGCGAGAAGGCGAATCAGCGTCAGCCCTATCGGCCGAACCGCGTCGAAGCGACCCTGTTCACCATCGAAGACACTCGGCTGTTCACCCGCATCTTCGATCCGCCGCAAGGGGCCTTTGCCGCCGTTGGAGGGCCTGGCGAAGGTGCCGGGTTCGGGGGTGGCGGCGGCTACCGCGTGGGGACCGAGACACTGAATCTCAGCTTGGCGGCGACCGGATCCTTCAAACAGTACTGGCAGTTGGACGCCTTGTTCCGCGCGCAGGATCTGGCGGGCGGTCGTGCATACGTGGAGCTTGGCGCCCGCCATCGCGATGCACCGCGCGAGAACTTCTTTGGCCTCGGTCCAGAGACGCCCCTTGCGGACCGCACGAACTACACGTTGCAGATGACGACGCTGACGAGCCGCGGCGGGATCGAGATCGGGCGGGACGTGACGCTGTCAGCGGAGGTCGAGTACCTCCGTCCTCGCGTGAGTGGCGGGCAAGACGAGAAGCATCTGTCCATTGAACAGCGCTTCGATGATCTAGACGCGCCGGGGCTCAGCGCAGAGCCACAATTACTGTACGCCGGCGCGAGCTTGGTGTACGAAGGGCGCGATCAGCCGGGGAATCCGCGACGTGGCGGCCGCTACGCGATCTCGTGGGGCCACACACGAGATCGCGACGAGGACCGCTACGCCTTCCAGCGCCTCATGGTCGACGTCGAGCAGGTGTTGCCGTTCTGGGGCGAGCAGCGCCGATTCGTGCTGCGGGGCGTTGGCGTCCAAACCGACCCGGATGCCGGTCGCGAAGTGCCGTTCTACCTGATGCCAGCGCTCGGCGGCGGGAACACCCTGCGCGGCTTCAAGACGAACAGGTTTCGCGATCAGAGCGCGCTTCTGCTGCGCGCCGAGTACCGCTACGAGCTGAATGCGTTTCTGGTGGCTGCGCTCTTCGCCGACGCCGGCCAGGTGGCGCCGAGCTGGGACGCGATGAGCCGCCGCAACTTCAAGCGCAACTACGGCTTTGGCCTCCGCTTCGGCGCGGCAACCGTCGTCCTTCGCGCGGATGTGGCGTTTGCCAGCGGTGAGGGGACGCGGTTCGTGCTTCGCTTCGGCGGGATGTTGTGATGCCTCTGAACGTTCGCGGCGCGGTACCGCTTGCCCTCGTCACGGCTCTCGTCTTGGCCTTCTCGGTCGCCGCATACGACGATCCCGCGGGCGATGGACCCCTATTCAGGTCGGACGACCCGATCTGGCTCGACGGCGACAAAGCCTTCGATGCGGGAGGCGCACGTCCGCAGGAGCTCGGGCAGATCTACGACTTTCTCGAGAACACGTTTGCATCCGTCGCAGATCGCCGCAATATCCCGGCCGTCAACGTGAACACCCTCGACGAGGTGCCAGACTCCAGCTGGTTTACCAACCGACTCGGGCGGCAGATGATGAGCGACGCCGAGGTCGTGCGAGGACCCGACCGCGTCGACCGACTGGAGATCGATGAGTGGACGATCGTAGCCGGGAAGAGCGGCGGCTTGCAGCCAGGATTCCAGGTCGTCCGCACCGGCGACCCATCGAAGCAGCGCTACCAGATCGAGTTCGACCCTCCGGATAACCCGGAGATCGCGACCGGTGCGGAGATCATTGGCACGGCCATTTACCACGCCCTCGGCTACAACGTGGTGGACGTGTATCTGACCGAGCTCGACGTCGCCAAGCTCCGTATCGCGCCCACGGCAACAATCCGTGACCGGGCAGGGCGCCGTCGGCCTTTCAACCGCCACGATCTCGACGATGTGCTGCGGCGCGCGGCGCGACTGCCAAGTGGGCGATACCGAGCGATAGTCAGCCGTTTCGCCGACGGTGAGCCCATGGGGAACTTCCGCTACTATGGCACGCGCCCGGACGACCCGAACGACATCTACCCACACGAGCACCGACGCGAGCTGCGTGCCAGCCGTGTGTTCGCCGCCTGGCTCAATCATGACGACTCTCGTGCGAACAACACGCTCGACATGATGGAGGGTGAGCCGGGGCAGCAGTTCATCCGGCACTACATGTTCGACTTCGGCTCCATCTTGGGCAGCGCGACGGTTGGCCCAAATGCCCCGCGGTCCGGCCACGAATATCTCTATGAACCGGATGTGTCTCGGAAGACGCTGCTCACGTTTGGGCTCTGGGCCCCAGCTTGGGCACGTCGCTCCGTTCCCTCCACACCAGCCGCCGTCGGCCGCTTCACGGCCGACGGATTCGAGCCGCGCAGCTGGCGGCCTGAGTATCCAAACGCTGCCTTCGACAACATGCGTCCCGACGATGCGTTCTGGGGCGCGCGGCGTGTGGCTGGATTCTCGGATGAGATGCTGCGGCAGATCGTTGAAAAGGCGGAATACAGTGATCCGCGCGCAACAGACTATTTGGTCGAGACGATCAAGGAGCGGCGGGATCGTATTGCGCGCGTATGGCTCACCGGCGTGACACCCATTATCGCGCCGCGCCTTTCAGCGGAAGGATGGCTCAGCTTCGAGAACGCTGCTGTGGAGGCCGGGGCTGCAGCCCCGCCAGCGCGCTACACCGTCTCCTGGTCACGCTTCGACAACCTTCGACGTAGGCACGAGGAGGTGGGTGGCCAGGTCGAGCTCGAGACGCGGCGCACCCGCGCGCCCGCGGCGGTTCTCGACAGTCAGTACGTGTGTGCAACGCTCCATGCCGCGCATCCGGACTACCCGCAGTGGATGGCACCCGTGCGCGTCTACTTCAGACGCGATGGCGACGACTGGACGACGGTCGGCTTTTTTCGCGAGGACCCAGGCGCCGAGCACGGCGCGTTCGGTGAACGCGCCCTACCGTAGAAGGTCCGTTACTTCTGTCTGCCGATGAGACCCGTGTGGACCTCCAGCTTCATCACCCGCCGGTCGACGCCCGCAATGTCCTTCTTGAGGTCCTCGTGCACCTTATCGAGCTTGTCCGAGACGTGTTCGTAGCCCTCGGCGAGAATCTTGAAGCGACGGTGTACTTCCTCGAAGCGAGCATCGATGTGTCCGCGAGTCTCGAGATGCTCTTGCTTCAATTCCTCACGAGTTGGCAGCCCCGCCACGCGTATTTCGAGCTCGTCGCGCGTGGGGAGGGCTGCCAGGCGGGCTTCGAATTCGTCGCGCGTGGGGAGGGCTGCCAGGCGGGCTTCGAATTCGTCGCGCGTGGGAAGGGCTGCCACGCGGTCTTCGAACTCGCCGCGTAGCGTGTCCAAACGAGCATCGAGCTCG
This sequence comes from Luteitalea sp., assembly GCA_009377605.1. Taxonomy (NCBI): domain Bacteria; kingdom Pseudomonadati; phylum Acidobacteriota; class Vicinamibacteria; order Vicinamibacterales; family Vicinamibacteraceae; genus Luteitalea; species Luteitalea sp. Next base: position 23,853 of record WHTT01000080.1, on the reverse strand, counting down.
TCGCGCGTGGGCAACGCATCGATCCGCGTGGTCTGATGTTGCAGATTCTGCTCCACCGAACCGAGCCGATCGTTGATCTTTTCGAGAGCCCCGAGAATCGCATCAGGCTGCATGCCCCCTCCAAATCGCGGTTTTCATGGCAGCCGTCTCCATTGACGGCCCATCCTACCATCGTCAAGGAGCAATCTGCATGCCGGATGAGCGAGAGACGAAGGAGTGCCGTACAGAGGCTGGAGCATCGCCGGGAGGTGGCCGCGCAGCCCTGCGCGGCCAGGTTCATCAGGCAGTTGAACGGTGCATCAGAACATTCCCAGGGCGAGGCGCGCTTCTTCGGACATGCGCTCCTTGGACCACGGCGGATCCCAGACGACGGTGACAACGGCTTGGTCGACGCCTGGGACGTCCCTGACCTTCCACTCGACTTCGACGGGGAGCTGTTGTGCCGAGGGACAGGCGGGGCTCGTCAGCGTCATCGAAACCTTCGCCCGCGCGTTGGCGTCGACACTGATGTCGTAGATCAACCCGAGATCGTAGATGTTGACCGGGATCTCCGGGTCGTAGACCGTGCGAAGCGCCTCGATGATTGGCGGCGTGAGCTCGGCCGTTCGAGCCTCGTCCGTGGCGCCGACCTCCGCCTTTGGTGCGGTCTCGCTGGCGGGAGGCGAGAAGAGCGCATCGTAGTCGAAGCCAGGAGCGCCTGGTGCGGTCGAGGCTGCTTCTGCGGGTGATTCCGGCGAGCTGGTCACGGCAGTCTCTGGCGGGTGGGAGACTTCTGGTGACTCGTCAGGCGCCGTCGCGTCTGCCGGTGCTGTCGCGGCCACCTCGGGCTCCTTCGTCGGCTCGTCGTCACGCTTGCGAAAGAGGGAAAACATACTGCCTCCATTCTACCGCCGGCGGCTCATTCTGTCGTGACGGGCTCCTGTGCCTCGTTCTCGAGCGCGGCACGCAATGTGTGCCAGCAGAGGGTGGCGCACTTGACACGCGTGGGGTACTCACGAACTCCCGCGAACACGCCAAGCTTGCCCAGCCGCTCATCCTCGTCGGCCGACCCAGAAGCCGTGACCAGATGATGGAATCTCTCGAACAAGGCGCCAATGTCGTCGTGCGACAAGCCCTTGACGATTTCGGTCATCATCGAGGCTGACGCTTTCGAGATCGCGCAGCCCTGTCCCTCGAAGCGAACATCAGTCACGCGGTTGCCGTCGAGGCGCACGTACACGGTCAGCTTGTCGCCGCACAACGGGTTGTGGCCAATTGCGCTCCGGTCGGCCGGCTCGAGGATTCCGAAGTTCCGTGGCCGCTTGTTGTGATCGAGGATGACTTCCTGGTAGAGATCTCGCAGGTCAGACATTGCCACCAAACAGTTCCCTGACGCGCCACACGGCGCGCGCGAGCGCGTCGACGTCCTCCGGTGTGTTGTACAGCGCGAACGACGCTCGCACCGTGGCGGGCACGCCGTAGCGATCCATGATCGGCTGCGCGCAATGCTGCCCCGCGCGCACGGCGACCCCTTCTTGGTCCAGGACCGTCCCCACGTCGTGTGGATGGACATCATCGTAGACGAACGAGATCACGCCGCAGCGTTCGCTGGCCGTACCAATGATCCGAACGTCTGGAATCTCGAGGAGCTGCTCGGTCGCGCGAACGAGAAGGTCGTGCTCATGCGCGCGCACCGCGTCGAGGTCGCAGGCCGCCAAGAACTCCACCGCGGCGCCGAAGCCGACCACGCCGGCGATGTTGGGCGTGCCCGCCTCGAAGCGATACGGCACGGTGTTGTAGGTCGTCTTCTCGAAGGTGACCGAGGCAATCATCGAGCCGCCACCCTGATAGGGTGGCATTGCATCGAGCAGCGCCTGCTTGCCGTAGAGCGCGCCCACGCCGGTGGGCCCGTAGAGCTTGTGCGCCGAGAAGGCATAGAAGTCGCAGTCGAGCGCCTGGACATCTACCGGCAGATGCGGTGCGCCCTGCGCGCCATCGATCAACACTGGAATGCCGCGCGCGTGCGCCTCTCGGATGATGTCGCTCACCGGCAAGATCGTACCCAGCGCGTTGGACACATGGGTGACCGCAACCAGACGCGTCTGCTCTCGCATGAGCGCGACGAGCTCACCAAACTCCAGCTCGCCGCGATCCGAGATAGGCGCAACCTGCAGCCGGGCGCCGGTCGCCTCGCACACGATCTGCCAGGGGACGATGTTGGAGTGATGCTCCAGGTGCGTGAGGAGGATTTCGTCGCCCTCGTGCAGTCGTGGGCGGGCAAAGCTCTGCGCAACGAGGTTAATCGCCTCGGTGCACCCTCGTGTGAAGACCACCTCCGTGACTGCGCGGGCATTGATGAACCGGCGCACCGTCTCGCGTGCGCCCTCGTACGCGCGCGTAGCTCGCTCGCCCAAGAGATGGTTAGCGCGGTGGATATTGGCGTTTGCCTCCAGGTAGTAGCGGTTCAGCGCATCGAGAACGGCACGCGGCTTTTGTGTGGTGTTGGCGTTGTCGAGATACGCGAGGGGGTGCCCGTGGATCTGCTGCTGCAGAATGGGAAATTCCGCCCGCAAGCGGGCGGCATCGAACGGGATGCGGACGGTTGCGTCAACTGCGTTCATGGTACGCGAGCCAATCGTGAGGCGCGTTGGCCTAACGCGCCATGGCTAGTCCTTGATGGGCAGCTCTTTCAACAGCGCCTGTTCGAGCGCCTGACGAACGGGCGGAATCTGGATTCGCTCGATGATTTCCTCGGCAAACGCATGAATCAGGAGTTGTCGCGCCGCGTCACGGCCGATGCCACGCGCGCGAAGGTAAAACAGTGCCTCGCTGCTGATCTGGCCAACCGTTGCTCCGTGCGTGCACTTCACATCATCCGCGAAGATCTCGAGCTGCGGCTTGGTGTTGATGGTTGCATCCTCGGACAGCAGCAGCACCTGATTGGTCTGCTTGGCGTCTGTCTTCTGGGCGTCCGGTCTCACATAGATCTTGCCGTTGAAGACGCCGTGGCCGTGGTCGTTCAGCACGCCCTTGTACAGCTCATGGCTCTCACAATGCGGCTTCGCGTGGTCGATCGCCGTGTGCGTGTCGACCAGTCGGTCACCGTCGACCAGGTACAACCCGTTGACCGTACACGAGACGCCTTCCGCGTCCAGGACGGCGTTGATGTCGTTGCGCACGAGATGGCCACCGAGCGTGATGCCATGCGTCGTGAACATCGCACTCCGATGGAGCGTGAGGTGCGTGCTGGAGATGTGGTACGCCGACGTGCTCTCACGCTGCACTTTGTAGTGATCCAGGCGAGCGTTGGCGCCCACGACAATCTCGGTAAGGGCATTCGTCAGGTAGACCTGACCCAGGGGGCCCGCATAGCTTTCGATCAGGCGTGCGGCGGCTCCCTCGCCGGCGAGCACGAGCACGCGTGGGTGGACTGCGACCGGCCGCTCTGCGCTCCCGAAGTAAAGCAAGTGAATCGGCGTCTCGACGACCTGGTTCTTTGGGATCACGACGACGGCCGCATCAGCCATCCAGGCTGCGTTCAGCGCGGTGAAGCCATGTTGCTCGAATTTGACGTGCCGCCCGAGGTTGGCGTCGACGAGAGCGCCATCACTGGCCAGGAGCTCGGTCAGGCTCGTCACGCGGACGCCAGCCGGCAGCGAGCCGGGGCGTGAGAGCGCCGGAGCGAAACGGCCGTTCACGAAGATGAGCTCCGGACCGCCGAGCCCGGCAAAAGAGAACGGCTCGATCTCGGCACGCGTGACGGAGATCGGCAAATCCGTGCCTGGCTGAAACGCAGTCGTCGCGATGGGCCGCACTGGCGTGAATCGCCATTCCTCTTCGCGAGTGGTTGGTAGCCCGATTTGCCGAAACCGCGATATACCGGCCTGACGGCGATCGCGGAGCCACGTCGGCTCGACCTTTGCGCGCGCCGCGGCAAACTCTTCGAAGTGCCCAAACCTTGCGTCCTGTACTTCGGCGACGTCCATCGAATCCCGTGTTCCTTTCGCCTGCGCGTCCCCTAGGCCTCTCTGCTACACGGCGGCCGACGGCTGGGCCGCGCCATCTGTCTCGATCCAGCCGTAGCCCTTGTCCTCGAGCTCCAGCGCCAGCTCCTTGCCACCAGAGCGGATAATCTTGCCGCTCGAGAGCACGTGCACGTGATCCGGCACGATGTAGTTGAGCAGGCGCTGGTAATGCGTGATCACCACGATCGAGCGGTCGGGGCTCCGGAGCGTATTGACGCCGTCGGCGACGATCTTGAGCGCGTCGATGTCCAGGCCCGAGTCGGTCTCGTCCATGATGCACAAGCGCGGCTCGAGCACCGCCATCTGGAAGATCTCGTTCCGCTTCTTCTCGCCACCGGAAAACCCCTCGTTCACCGAGCGGTTGAGGAAGCTCGCATCCATGCTGAGCAGTTTGGCCCGCTGCTTCACGTACTGCATGAACTCGATCGCGTCGAGATCCGGCAGACCACGATGCTTGCGAACGGCGTTCAAGGCGGCCTTGAGGAAGTAGCTGTTGTTCACACCCGGAATCTCCACCGGATACTGAAACGCCATGAACAGCCCCTCACGAGCGCGCTCCTCCGGATCCATGTCGAGGAGGCTCCGGCCCTCATAGAGAGCCTCGCCCTCCGTCACCTCGTAGTTGTCGCGGCCCGCGAGCACGTTGGCAAGCGTGCTCTTCCCAGATCCATTCGGACCCATGATCGCGTGCACCTCGCCCTTCTCGATAGCAAGGTTGACACCCGTCAGGATCGGCTTGTCTTCGACACGCGCGTGCAAGTTCGTGATTCTTAGCATCTTCATACAGGTTCTTGGCTCTTAGTTCTTGGTGCGCCTAGTACGCCTCGCTGCTTCGGTACGCCAAGACGCACCAAGCACCAAGGACCAAGCACCAAGGACCGGAAGGAATGTCGGCGTTCAGCCGACGCTCCCTTCCAAGCTGACGCCGAGCAGCTTCTGTGCCTCGACCGCGAACTCCATCGGAAGCTCGCGGAAGACCTCCTTGCAGAAGCCGTTGACGATGATGTTGACGGCATCCTCGGTGGAGATCCCCCGTTGGCGGCAGTAGAAGATCTGGTCCTCGCCAATCTTCGAGGTCGAGGCCTCGTGCTCGACTATCGCGCCTGGATTCTTCACCTCGATGTACGGAAACGTGTGCGCGCCGCACTTGTCACCGATGAGCAGGGAGTCACACTGCGAGTAATTGCGCGCGTTCTCGGCGCTCTTGGAGATCTTCACGAGACCACGGTACGTGTTCTGTCCAACCCCCGCAGAAATGCCCTTGCTCACGATGGTGCTGCGTGTGTTCCGGCCGAGATGCACCATCTTCGTGCCGGTGTCCGCCTGCTGCCGGTTGTTGACCACGGCGACCGAGTAGAACTCGCCGACCGAGTTGTCCCCTTGCAGAATGCAGCTGGGATACTTCCACGTAATTGCGGACCCCGTCTCCACCTGCGTCCAGGTGATCTTCGAATTCACGCCGGCGCACTTGCCGCGCTTGGTCACGAAGTTGTAGATGCCGCCACGCCCCTCCTTGTCACCCGGATACCAATTCTGGACCGTGGAGTATTTCACGGTGGCGTTGTCGAGGGCTACGAGCTCCACCACGGCCGCGTGAAGCTGGTTCTCGTCGCGCATGGGCGCCGTGCACCCTTCCAGGTAGCTCACATACGCCCCTTCGTCGGCGACGATGAGCGTGCGCTCGAACTGGCCGGTGTTCCGCGCGTTGATGCGGAAGTACGTCGACAGCTCCATCGGGCAGCGCACACCCTTGGGCACGTAAACGAACGACCCGTCCGTGAAGACCGCCGAGTTCAGCGAGGCAAAGAAGTTATCGGTATAGGGGACGACCGAGCCCATGTACTTGCGCACCAGCTCCGGATGCTCCTGGATGGCCTCCGAGAACGAGCAGAAGATAATGCCCAGCTCCCCAAGCTTCTTCTTGAAGGTCGTGGCGACCGACACGCTGTCGAACACGGCATCGACGGCGACGCCGCTCAGCACCTTCTGCTCGTCGAGTGGGATGCCCAGCTTGTCGAACGTCCGCTTGATCTCCGGGTCGAGATCATCCAGGCTCTCGAGCTTCTTCTTGGCGCTCGGCGCCGAGTAGTAGCTCATCTCCTGGTAGTCGATCGGGGGATACGTGACGTTGGGCCATTGCGGCTCGGTCATCTTCAGCCACGCGCGCAGCGAGCGCAGACGCCACTCGAGCATCCACTCGGGCTCTTCCTTGAGCTCCCAGATGCGTCGGACCACCTCTTCATCGAGCCCCTTCGGAAGCGTGAGCGCTTCAATCTCGGTTTCGAAGCCGTATTTGTATTCGCGAGTTGCAAGCTGCTCGATGGTCTCGGTGGACGTGCTCATCACGGACTCCCTCACGGGTTGGCCTTCGACCGGCCCCATCCCGTGCCACTAGGTTTCGAGGGAAAGCCGCACCGGGCCACTGTCTCGCCAGGTACGGGTCGGCCAATCTCTTAATATAGGACCAAAGAGGTCGGGAATCAACCGCGACCGTAACGTAGGCGTCAGGGATCAGACTGGCCCCTGACCCCTGCTATTCTCTAGCGCATGAGCACGCCTGCGCCGCTGGTCGGGGTCATCATGGGCAGCCGATCCGACTGGGAGACCCTGCGCCATACGGCTGAGGTCTTGGAGCAGTTCGGCGTAGCGCACGAGTGCCGGGTCGTGTCCGCCCACCGAACTCCTGACTGGATGCGAGAGTACGCCATGAGCGCCGAGGAGCGCGGTCTCGAGGTCATCATTGCCGGTGCCGGCGGTGCCGCTCACCTGCCCGGCATGGTGGCGTCGTACACGCTCGTGCCAGTGATTGGCGTCCCCGTCCAGAGTCGGACCTTGAGCGGTCTGGACTCACTGTTGTCAATCGTCCAGATGCCGGCCGGTGTCCCGGTGGCGACCATGGCGATTGGCGTGGCTGGCGCAACCAATGCGGGGCTGCTCGCCATGGCCATGGTGGGCATTCGTCGCCCCGAGCTGCGCAACAAGCTCCGCCGCTACCGTGACCAACGCGCCCAGCGCGTGCGCGAGGAGCGGTTTGAATGAGCCGTTTGGGAGATCTTCGAGGGCTCGCTTCCCGTGCCGCCACCGTCCCACCTCGTGTACGCGGCGGCACGGAGCGCATGCTCCCCGGCGCCACGGTTGGGGTGCTCGGCAGCGGCCAGCTCGGTCGGATGTTCGCGATTGCCGCGCGGCGGATGGGATACCGCGTTCACACGCTCTCCCCGCAGGAGGACACGCCAACCGGCCAAGTCGCTGACATCGAGTACAGCGTGCCGTACGAGGACCTCGACACGGTGCGCCGCTTCGCCAGCGGCGTAGATGTCGTCACGTTTGAGTTCGAGAACGTGCCCGCCTCGACCGTGGAAGCGGTTGCGGAGCACGTTCCCGTACGACCCGCCTGGACCGTGCTGCATACGACGCAGAACCGCGCGCGCGAGAAGACCTATCTCGAGAGAGCAGGTCTGCCGGTAGGGCCGTTTGTCGTGGTTGCCACTGCTGCAGAGGCTCGTACCGCCGTGGCGCGAATCGGGACACCGGCCATCCTCAAGACCGCGCGCTTCGGGTACGACGGTAAAGGACAGATTCGCATCGACGCTCCAGAGCAGGTGGAAGCCGCGTGGGCCGGCCTGGGCGGCCAGGAATCAGTGCTCGAGGCGTTCATCGACTTCGAGCGCGAGCTGTCGGTGGTTGCAGCGCGGGGGATCGACGCCGGGTTCGCGCACTACGGCGCTGCCGAGAACACGCACGTGAACCACATCCTCGATGTGACCGTCGCGCCCGCCGAGTTGCCGCCTGCCATCGCGACCGACGCGGAGCAGATTGCCCGCACCATCGTCGAGTCGCTGGGCCTCGTCGGCCTTCTGTGCGTCGAGATGTTTCTCACGAAGGATGGGCGGCTGCTCGTCAACGAGCTGGCGCCGCGGCCGCACAACTCCGGCCACTTCACCTTCGACGCCTCGGTGACGAGTCAGTTCGAGCAACAACTCCGCGCCGTGTGTGGCTTGCCGCTCGGATCCACGCGACAGCTCGCACCGGCTGCCATGGCGAACCTACTCGGCGACCTATGGGCCGGCGGTGAGCCGAATTGGGCCGCCGCTGCCGCGTTTCCCGAGGTAAAAATCCACTTGTACGGCAAAGCTCGGGCCAGCAGCGGTCGGAAGATGGGCCACCTCACGGCCCTCGCCGACACTCCTCGGGAGGCAGCCCGCATCGTCCGCGCCGCCCGCGATGCGTTGGGCTTTCGCGGGGTGAGCGGGTGAGAAGGTGACCGGGTGACAAGGTGATGGGGGGTAGTCGGGCATAGAGGTGGCGGCGAATAGGATTTCCGCTTCCGACCTGCCTCTTTCGTGCGACGTGGGCCGCGTACGCCGGAATGACCCGATCACCCTATCACCCGGTCACCCGGTCACCCTATCACTCGATTCACCCTCGCAGCGCCATCTCGAGCTCCTCGCTATGCGCCGCCCGCGCGAGCGCATCCGCCCGTTCGATGATGCCTGTTTTCACGAGCCGGGCCAGCGAGTCCTCGAGAGAGAACGACCCGTGCTTGCGCGTGAGCGTGATCTCCTGATGGAGGTGCTGCAGCGCGTTCTTGCGAATATGCTGGCGTGCCCCATAGCTTACGATCAGCAGCTCCGCCGCCGGAACAACGCCGCCGCCGCGTTTTGGCAGCAACGTCTGTGTCAGGATCGCCGCCAGCGCCATGGCGAGCTCCTGACGGATCGTGTTCTGGCGCTCCGGAGGGAACGAGTCGCCAATCCGCCCGATGGTCGATGCCGCATCGGTTGTGTGCATTGTTGCCAACACGAGATGGCCCGTCTCGGCAGCTGCAACCGCCATCCGCATGGTCTCCGGGTCGCGCATCTCCCCGACGACGATGACATCGGGCGCTTGGCGCATCGCGGAGCGAAGGGCTGTCAGGAAATCGGGGGTGTCCACGCCGATCTCCACTTGCTCGACGACACTGCGCTGATGCGTGTGCTCGTACTCGATTGGATCTTCGATGGTGACGATGTGCCGCGCATCACGTGTGTTGATTTCTGCAACCAGCGCCGCGAGCGTTGTCGTCTTGCCGGAGCCGGTTGGACCCCCGACGAGCACCAGACCGCGCGGCAGCCGTGTCAGCTGGTCGAGCTCCTGGGGCAGACCGAGGTCGGCGAGCCGCGGCACCTGCCGGGGCAGGGCGCGGATCGCCGCCGCCGCCCGCCCTCGCTCGCGGTGTAGGTTGATACGAAACCGCCCGACCCCTGTGAGAGCAAACGAGGCGTCAGCCGTGCCGCCCTCACGGTACTGATGCTGCGCGTGAGGGGGCAATGCCGGGAGGACTGCGTCCTCGATGTCGGCGCCGTCGAGCGGGCTGGCATCCAGACCGGTCATTCGGCCATCAAGGCGCACGGCTGGGGCGGCGCCGGCAACGAGCAGCAGATCGCTGCCACCGCGTTCCCTGAGGGCGTGCAGCCAACGCTCGAGCTTTGCTGTGTCGTCTGCCGCCGGGCGCGCGCTCGCTTCACCCAGCGCATTCAGCTCGGTCACCAGCCGGTCGATGTCGGGGTCGTGTGGCATGATGGGGATTCAGGAGTCGGGAATCAGGAAACAGGAGTCAAGGGTGACGTGTCAAGCGTCAGAGCGTCAAGCGATCGTGGAGCCAATCTACCAAGCCGTCGACAGATCGACGTCGTCGACAGACTCGCGGCCGGGTTCGCCGCCAAGAAATATGCATGGTGCTCCGATCTCCTCGATCCCTAACCCCTCGATCCATTGGCCCCTTGACCCCTGAACCCCAGATCCTGACGTTTCATCGATGTTGCGACCCGATCACCTAGATGTTGCGGCCAGGCGAGATAATGTCCCAACGGATAGGGTACTGGTGTTTCCTACGGAACAGATCCCGTGACCCTCCTCAGGCGTGCCCGTTGTGTGCCGCTCGCACTCGCCGCCGGCCTGCTGGTCGTTGCCGGCAGCGGCGGCTTCGCGCTGAGCGCACAGGAGGCCCCGGGGGAGTCGTGCTCTCCGTCAGGTCCCATCGTGACGCGATTCCTCAGCCGTGAGGATGAGCCGCTGCGCGCCTACCGAGCGCGCCGGCGTCTCGAGGCGCGTAACCCGAGGTTCCGGAAGGAGGCGTGGCTCGAAGCGCGGACATGGCTCGATCCCGACGAAGGGTTTCGCTTCGAGGTTGTCGCGGAGGAAGGGTCCAAGTACATCCGCAATCGCGTGCTACGCCGGGCGCTCGAGACCGAGCAGCGCACGATTGCTGAGGGCAACCTTGGCCGCGCCGCGCTCTCCGACAGGAACTATGAGTTTGTCGGCGTCGACCCGGCAGAAGGCGGCCGCCTGCGCCTGTATATCAAGTCCAAGCGCAAGGACATCCTCCTCGTCAACGGCTCACTCCTGCTGACGGAAGAGGCTGATCTCTTGGAGATAGCAGGCCGGCTCGCGAAAGGGCCTTCTTTCTGGACGCCCCGCGTCGAGGTGCGGCGCACATACGGTCGCCGGTCTGCGGTGCGGGTGCCGCTCCTCGTTGAGTCCACGGCTCATGTCCGCATTGCCGGCCGCTCGGAATTCCGCATGACGTATGAGTACGAGAGCGTCAATGGACGACCCGTTCGCATTTGGCTCGACGCCGCTGCGAGTCGCTGACCATTCGACTCGCTTGACGGCCCCCTTCGGCGAGCCGTCAGGCTCGCTCATGGTAAGCCGGCAGGTGAGTCGAATGCTCTGAGCGAGCGAAGCGAGTCGAAGGGTGATTCCCGAGCACTGTAGAATACCGGCCCATGCCCCGAATTCGTTACGGTGTTCCGTACTGGCGGGAGCGCATTCCGCGGATCCGTCGCCGCTCGTATCCACGCCTGCGCAAAGAAGCTGAGGCGGATGTCGTCATCGTTGGCGCGACCCTTGCGGGATGTCTGACCGCGTATCTGGCGGCGCGGGACGGCGCGCAGGTCATCCTGCTCGAGCCGGACCGTGTTGCCGCTCAGGGCGCCCTCGGTGGCTGCGGCTGGGTGTCGCGTGAGCCGGATCTCGGTTTTCGCGCGCTGCACGCCAAGCATGGCCTGCGTGCGACGCGGGTGGCGTTCGACGCTTGGAAGCGCGCGGCAACCGACTTTGCCAGCCTGGTCCGCCGTCTTCGGATTAAGTGCGACCTCGTCCAGCAAGCAGCGGTCTGGATGGCCGAGAGCGACGTCGAGGCGAAGGAGCTGGAGCGCGAGGTGCGGGCACGGCGCAACGCGGACATTGACGCTGCGCTCGTGCGCGGGCGGCGGCTCGAGGAGGAAATTGGGACAGAGGCGCGCGCCGCGTTTCGTCTGCGGCAGGACGGTTATCTGAACATGTACGCTGCGGCGCTCGGGATACTTCGGGCAGCCGAGGGCCTCGGCGTCCAGATCTTCGAGCAGACGTCGGTGCGACGCGTGCGCAATCGTCGGCACCATAGTGAGATCGTCACCACCGGAGGCCCGATACGTACCCAGCACCTGGTCGTCACGACCGAGGCGGCTGAAGGTCCTTTCCGGGGGCTCGCCCGCCATCTTGACCTGCAGGAGCGCTACGTGGCGGTGACGCCGCCGCTTGGCGCCGGAGTGGTCAGGGCTTGCGGTCGCCTGCACGAAACGTTGCTCGTTGGTATTCCGCGCCGCCTGCGCGTGAGCTGGACGCCAGACCGCCGCCTGATCGTGACCGGTGCGGAACAACGGCCTGTTCACCGACGCCGCCTCCCGAGCGTGCTCGAACAGCGCACCGGCGAGCTGATGTACAACCTCCTGGTTCGCTATCCGGCAATTCTCGGGACACCCGCAGAATACGGCTGGAGCGAGCGTTTCACGACGGCCCGCGGCCGGCTCCCATACATCGGTCCGCACCGAACCTACGCCCGGCATCTCTTCGCGTTCGGCTTGGGCCACGGTGGCGCGCCCGTCGCCATGCTGGCGGCTCGGATCCTTGCGCGCTACGTGCAAGGCGCGCCGGAAAAGGAGGACGAGATCTTCGCCTTCCACCGGTGATACAGGTGACCTTCGTCCGCCAACTCTCATCCACGCAGGGCGTCTTGACAGCCGGTCGGCCTGTTATGGCACCGGTCCACTCGTGGGCCAGCGACAACCGCTCATCGCAGATGGGCTGAAACGGCCGACGGCATTCGGGTAGATTAGGAGAAGCCGCGGGAAGCGGCGGTGAAGAGACGCCGCGACGAACCGCACGAAGAAAACGACCACGAGCCCGCCATGCGTCACTCCGTACATACGCTCGCCGTTGCCCTGCTTGCCCTGATGGCGGCGGCGCCCGGCGGAGGGCAGCTGCGAGTCTCGCCGGTGGCGGAAGCGCGGGGACATGTCGCCCTCGGCCTCGCGCTGCGCCGGCTCACCGAGGTGGGCAGCGTGATGATGACGACTGCCCATCCGGACGATGAGAACAATGCACTGCTGGCGAAGTTGCGGTTCGGTGAAGGGCTGCGGGTGTCGCTGGTCTCTGCGACACGCGGCGACGGAGGGCAGAACGAGATCGGTCCGGAGCTGTTCGACGCCCTTGCGGTGCTGAGGACGGAGGAGCTGCTCGCAGCCCACCGCATCGACGGCGCAGAGCAATACTTCACGCGCGCTGTTGACTTCGGCTACTCCTTCAGCATCGAAGAGACGTTCGAGAAATGGGGCAAGGAAGAGATAGTCGGGGACTATGTTCGGGTGATTCGCACGCTCCGCCCGGACGTGGTCGTTGGGTTCATCTGGGGTGGCGACGGCGGCGGTCAGCATCACCAGGCCTCGACGAAGCTCACGGCCGAAGCCTTTCGGGCGGCCGCCGATCCGGCACGCTTCCCTGACCAGCTCGAGGAAGGTCTGCGGCCGTGGCAGCCGAGGAAGTTCTATTACTCGGCAGGTTTCCGTCCGCCCACCGAGAGCTCGCCACGGCTACTCTCGGTCGAGCTCGGTGGCTTCGATCCGCTCATCGGCAAGACATGGGCGGAGCTGGGCAGCGAGGCGCGGAGCATGCACAAGTGCCAGGGCATCGGGCTGGTGTCGGCGTTTCCGTGGACCAGAGCGCGCGGGTATTACCTGCAGGATGTGGCTCTGGAGGCGGCGTCTGAGCCGAAGGACTCGCTTCCAAACGCCTCGCTGCTCGACGGTGTCGATACACGGCTCGTCGCGCTCGGTCGGTACGCACGCCGTGCGCCGGAAGCGCTCCAGCGAGCCCTCGAAGCTGTGGAACGCGCCGGCCAGCAAGCGCAGCGAGCCTTTGCGACCAGTGGGCCGGCTGAGACGCTCGCGCCCCTGCTGAGCGGGCTCACCACGCTACGCGCGCTGCGCGCGGACCTCGAGACCATGGTCGTCGATGACAGCGCGCGCTACGAAATCGACTTCCGCCTGTCCGGAGAGGAGCGTGATTTCGAGGAAGCGGTGCGGTTGGCATCCGGGCTTCGCGTGGAGGCGTTCGCCGATGATGGGATCGTTGTTCCCGGCCAACCGGTGAACGTCAGCGTGCGTGTGGCGGCGCACGGCGCGCGGGATGTGGATGTGCGTCGGGTCACGCTCGCCGGTCTCGCTCCGTCCGACCAAGGCTCAGGGTCCCTGGCAGAAGCCTGCAAGCCCGGCGTCAGCAACGCGTCAACGCCCTATTCGTGCGACGTGGAGGCGCGCGTGCCAGACGAGGCACGCGAGACGACGCAGTACTGGAAGCAACTGCCCGACGCCGCCCGCTACGAGTTCGCTGATGATGCACCGTTCGGCGTCCCGTTTCGGCCCACGCCGTTCCGCGCGGGCGTGACGCTTGCCGTGGGTGATGAGGATATCCAGGTCGACGTGCCGATCGAGCATCGCTACGAGGGCGACAACTTCAGCGGCGAGAAGCGGAGCGAGCTGCTGGTCGTTCCCGCGCTGTCGGTGCGGGTGACCCCCAGCATCGCGCTCGTGCCGATAGGCTCACCGGTGGCACCAACGGACGGGAACGGCAGCGGTGATTCTACCGGCTCACGCAGTCGCGCCGTCCAAGTCGATATCGTCAACGGCACGAAAGGGGAAACGCGCGCGGAGGTACGCCTCGAGGTGGCTGACGGCTGGCGGGTTGAGCCGGCAGCGGTGCCTATCCAGCTCACGCGTGAGGACGAAGCGATCAGCGCGCTATTCACGGTGACGCCGCCCGCCGGCGTGCGCCCCGGTCACTACGAGCTTCGCGCCGTGGCCAGCAACGATCACACCGAATTTCGTGAGGGCTATCAGGTCATCGAGTATCCCCACATTCGTCGTCGTCACGTCTACCACGCGGCTGAGGCGTCGGTGCACGTGCTCGATATTGCGCCGCTCACGGATCTTCGGGTGGGGTACGTGATGGGAGTCGGCGATCAGGTGCCTTCGGCGATCGAGCAGCTCGGTGCCTCTGTGACCCAACTGCAACGTAACGACCTCGCGTGGGCTGACCTCGACCGCTTCGACGTGATCGTGACCGGCGTCCGGGCTTACGAGCGCCGCGATGATCTCCGCGGATACAACCATCGCTTGCTCGAGTGGGTCCGGCGTGGCGGCACGCTGCTCGTCCAGTACAACAAGCAGGAGTTCAACCAAGCGCAGTACGCGCCATGGCCCGCAGAGGTGAGCTCGGACCGCGTCACGGATGAGCACGCCCCCGTTCGCATCCTTGCGCCCGACCATCCGATCTTCACGACCCCCAACCGAATCACCGAGGCGACCTGGCAAGGCTGGGTGCAGGAGCGCGGCCTCTACTTCCTGGGTGAGCGCGACTCCCGATACGTGGACCTGATCGAGACGGAAGATCCCTTTCCCTTCAACAGTGGACCAAAGCGCGGCGCGCTCGTCGAAGCTCGTTACGGCGAGGGCCGGTGGGTGTACATCGGTCTTGGCTTGTGGCGTCAGCTGCCCGCCAGGACCGACGGTGCGTACGCGCTCCTTGGAAATCTGCTCGCCTCCGCGAAACCGCGGTAGGGCTCCGAGAACGAGAAACGGGGACAGCCCTAGATAACGGACCCCGCAGCACGCGCGCCGACGGGCCGTCCTGTGCTACAACGCGCCACGGCCCCTAGAAGCTCAACTTCACGCGAATCTGTACGTTTCGAGGTGCGGTAACACCCGGGCTGTTACCCAACGGCACTTGACCGAACGTTGTGGAGTTGATGCTGACGTCCGGGCCCGTGCCGCCGATGAGGAAGTTCGGATGGTTGAAGGCGTTTAGCGCCTCGACGTAGATCGTCAGGTTTGCGCTGCCACGGACTGGAACGTTCTTGTGGAGCGCCAGGTCCGTCGTGATCGTCGGCGGCGTGCGCAGATAGACGAAGTCGCCCCGCTCACCGGGCGTGGTCGGCGATTGGACGAGCTCTGGATTTGCACGTCCATCAGGGCCGATCAACCGCTCATCGACAAAGTAAACGAGCCCGTCATTGGTGCTTCGGAAGTCGATCATCCCCTGTAGCTCATCCCGTGTGAGACCATTCAAGATCACCCCCGACTCGCGATCGTTGAACGTGCTGCGCTCGCTGGTGAGACGGAAGGGCTTGCCGGACTGCCACCTCGTAATGCCCGAGAGCGACCAGCCGCCAATTACGCGATCGATGACGCCGTTGCCGCTCGCCAGCTTGTGCTCGCCACCAAACGGTAGCGCGAGCGTCCAATGCGCCTGGAATGCGTGGCGGACATCGAACACCGACGGGGACCTGTCGATCTCCTTGTCCCGCAGCGTGATGTAGTTGCGCGTCGCGCTGGTCGAGTCAGCGAAGAGATCGCCGAGTGCCTTGGCGAACGTATAGTTGGCCGTCAGCGTGAAGCCCCGTGAATAGCGCCGCCGGAACTCGAGCTGGAGGCCGTGGTAGTTGGCAAACGCCTCGTCGGTCATCAGGTTGATGTTGCTGCCCGCCGCGAACGGGTTTGCCTGGAAGACATTGGTGGGATAGCTGCCGGCCGCGTTGAACCCGAGCTGCTGGCACGGTTCGAGGTCGCTTCCAACCATCCGGCACAAATAGATGCTGTTGCCGGCGAGCTCGGATGCCAGCGATCCAGCGGTTCCCTGGCTCAACGACGTGATGAACTCCTGGTTGGCAAAACCGGAGCCAGGATCGACCGCCCCTTGACCGCCGCGTGCGCCGAATGCCGCCTCGAACATGGGCAGCGGCACCTGGCCAGCCAACCCGCGCTCTTCGAAGCTGTTCACGCCAGCGCGCTGATTGATCTCGAGGTTCCGTTGGGCGTTCTGGAACTCATCCACGAGGCCATTCTCGAAGATGTTGACTTCGTTCAGATCGTACCCGCGCCAGCGCGTGGAGTGGTTGCCGAAATAGCGCGCCTCGATGACGGTGTTGGCGGCCACCTCGCGCTGGAAGCCCACATTCCAACTGTGCACGTACGGCGTATTCAGTGTCTCCTGCGTCGTCGAGAAGTTGACGTTCCTGAACGTGAAGTCCGCCTGACGAAACGGCGGCGAGAAGCTGGTCGGAAACCCCGAGAGCGCTGGAAGGTCGCTCGAGAGGTTCAAGCCGCCGGGGCGGAAGCCCGGCATACCCGGATTGAGGTTCAAGCTCTGGGTGAGCCCTGGATTGGCGCCGGCAAAGTTGATGAACGGGTTCAACCCCTCGTCGAAGTAGCTGAGCGAGTACCCGCCTCGAAACACGGTCTTGTCGCCGCCCGTGAGGCGGCCAAGGAGGCTGTCCTCCGCAAGCGACGGATTCCATGCGACGGCGACGTTGGGCGCGAAGTTGTTCCAATCGGTGTCGTACGTCCTTGGGCGCAGCTCAATCACCGGATCGGAAGAGCCATCCAGTTGTCCCGGTGCGAAGGGCGCCGTTGATGGGCCCAACAGGCCGGCGGGCGTCGGGTTCGTGTAAACCCCCGTGCCGTTGTAGATGGCACCGGAGGCCTGCCAGCGCAAGCCGTAGTTGAGCGTCAGACGAGGGGTGACCCGCCAAGAGTCCTGGATCCAGAGACCGCCGTCACGCCGCCGATCCTCCCGCGAGAGCTGACTGGCGTCGAGGTACTGCAACGAGCCAGGGTCAACGCCGCGGCTTGCGCTGATCGCGGAGACGCGGCCCGTCAGCAGCGCGTAGAGCTCGCCGGCCGCCGATGTCAAACTGGTCGATCAGCTCGCCCCGGTTGAACGTGTCACTGTTGCGCTGCAGCCCGTAGCGGATCTCCATCAGCGTGGTCGGTGAGATCGTCCAGTTCATCGACGAGGACCCGATGAGCCACGTGTTGCCGAAGACCTGCAGCGGCGTGAGGTCACCGGGAAACTGCCGGCGGCCATCGATGTCACGGTCGAACAGGTTGAGCGCGCCGTTGACGGCCAGGCTCGGCGTGAGGTGATAGTCCACGCGAACCGTCGGGTAGTGCTCGATCGTCGTGCGCGATTCGTTCCACCGGAGCTCGTTGCGAAGGAGGTCGGTCGACGTCAGCGCAGCGTTCTCTGCTGTGCCGTCGATGGTCGCGAGCTGGCTGCCGATGATGGGATCGACGGTGCCGGAGAAGCCGTTGGAGCGCGCGATGTCGAGGAGATTGGCGGTACGCTCCACGCCGTCGGTCCCCTGATATCGATACACACCCTGCCGCGCTTCCTCGGTCAAGACGGTGCGGGTCTGGATCTCCTGTCGCGGCACGCGCGCCTCTTCCCAATTGAAGAAGAAGAACGCCTTGTCGCGCAGGATCGGACCCCCGAGGTGGCCCCCGAACTCGTTGCGGCGGTCTCGCGGTTTCTCGACGTCACGAGCATTGTTGAAGTAATCGTTGGCATTGAGGCTGTCGTGACGGTACTGAAAGAACGTTCCCCCTCTGAAGGCGTTGGTACCGCGCCGGGTCACGAACCGAATGTTCATTGCGCCTTCCGCGCCGGTGTCGGCGCCGAGGCCGCCCGTCGAGACGCTCACCTCCTCGATCGCGTCGAGCCGCGGGGGAACGGTCGCGAAGAAGCTGGTGCCGCCACTCTTGAAGCCCTGGGAGTTGTTGTTGATCCCGTCGATCGTGATGTTGATCGTTGCGCCCGGCATCCCTTGGTAGGTGCTCTCGCGTGCGTTCGCCGCCGAGCTCGACTGGACGCCCGGCACGAGCAACGCGAAGTTCAGCACGTTGCGCCCTGAGAGCGGCAGGTTCTGCAGGTCGTCGTTGGTCACCGTTGTCGACAGGGTGCTCGAGGTGGTCTCGAGCGTGGGGGCGGCGCCAGTGACGACGACATCCTCGCCGAGCGCTCCCACCTCCAGGCGCACGTTCAAGTCCGTCGTACGAGCAGACTCGACCGCCACGCCGCTGTACACCGTGGACCTGAATCCTTCGAGCGCGACGGTGACCTCGTAGCTGCCAGCCTGTAGGTCCAGGAGCTGGAACGCACCCTGTTCATTGGACACGGTCTCGCGCTCGCTGTTCGTGAGCTCGTCGCGCAGATGAACGCTCGCGCCGGGCACGACGGCTCCAGAGGCGTCGACGACTGTGCCGGCGATGGCGCCAACGGTGCGAACTTGAGAGGTCACGGGCGAAGCCACCGCCAGGACGAGCAGAAGCGCACCGCATAGCCGCATGATTCCCCCCAGAGAGTGTGTTCGTGAACGTTCACACTATGCAGGGCGCGGGACGTGGCGGCAAACGAGTTTTTCTAATACGGACATCAACGACGCGCCTGATGTGGCGGCGTTACACGTTGATGCGGGGACGCGAGGCACGCGCAGCGCGGCGGCGCCGACGCACGCCTGGCGCCGGTCCGACGCTCGTGCGCTGGTCGAGCGCTTCTGAGTCGACACGCAGCCGCTCGAGGAAGAGATCCAGATTGCTCCGCATGACCAGGTGCGGCACGACCTTGATCTTGGTCGGCGGGCAGGTGCCGTCGACGAGAAACTGATACAACGCCTGAAGTGCCAGTCGACCTTGGCTGAGTGGTCGTTGATAGACCGTCGCCGCCACGCGGCCTGCACGAATCCGCTCGACCAGCTCGGGGAACAGATCGGTGGTGACGATGGTGAGCTTGTCGGTGAAGCCGGCATGCTCGACGGCACGAAGCACGGGCAGCGAATTGACCGTGCTCACATAGATCCCTTTCAATCCCGGATGCGCGTCGAGGAGGTTCAGCGTTCGCCGGTGACCCTCGCGCTCATCGTCGTGCGCTTCGACCACGGCGGCGAGTTGGATCCCCCTTCCCGTCTTTTCGAGGCTCGCCTCAAACCCACGCAGCTTCTCCGCATGATCTTCGGTGCCGAGCCAGCCCGTGAAGAAGGCGACGGGCCCGCCGCCCGGGAGGTAGCGGCAGACGAGCTCACCGGCAACGGCGCCGACCGTGAACGGGTCCGCGGACACGGAGGTCAGCCGCTGCGTGCCCGGGGCGTCGGTGACCACGCAGGCAACCGGGACGCTCCGCTTCGCCGCCCTGCGAATCCACGGCTTGAGCGCAGTCGGATCGCCTGGGGCGATGATGAGGCCATTCGTCCCCTCCTCGAGGGTTTCTTCGAACAGCGGCACATCCCCTTCGCCCAGTCGCGGATAGCTGCGAAATTCGACCTGGAGCGTTGGCTCGAACAGCGTGGCGGCCTCGCGAATCCCTTCGCGCAACGAGTCCCAGAACAGCGCAATCTCGCGCGGCAGATGGACCGATATCCGCAGCGCCCGGCGCGACTTCAGGTAGCGTGCCGCCAGGTTCGGCCGATAGCCCAATGATTCAGCCGTGCGAAGCACCCGGGCGCGCGTCATGGGATTAATGCCGGGCTTCGCGTGGAGCGCTCGGTCGACGGTGCCCGTCGAGACGCCGAGCTCCCGTGCGATGTCCTTGATATTGACGGGCTTTTCCGGGACGGGGAGATTGGCGCGACGGCTCGACGTCATGGCTAGACAGGGTCCCCTGGGGGTGAGTTTCGAGAAGTATATGCCCGACTGGGCTACCGCGGCCAAAACAACACGCCGACGCTTCCGGCCTGGTGGACAAGGAACCGGGCACCGTTTCCACGGGGCTTTACTCCAGGACAAGAAACCCGGCGGTTCCTTTTTCCGGGAATCTATCGACGGACGTGGCAAAGAAAGCTAGCATCAACCACGATCATGAATCGAGCGTACAGCATCGGCGTAGACTACGGTACAAACTCCGTTCGCACGATCGTCACCGATTGCCGCGACGGACGCGTCATCTCCAGCCACGCCTTCGACTATCCCTCTGGCGAGCAAGGCCTCTTGCTCGACGCCCGCGACCCTCACCTCGCGCGTCAAAATCCTGCCGATTACGTCGAGGGGCTCCGCATCTCGATGGACCGCGCGCTGGTGGAGGCGGCGCGCACGCCTGGCTTTGCGCCATCACAGATCATCGGTATCGGTGTCGACACGACCGGCTCGACGCCGCTCCCGGTCGATGCACGCAATCACCCGCTCGCGCTCGACCCGAGGTGGCGAGGGCAGCTGGCGGCGCAGGCATGGCTTTGGAAGGATCACACGGCCGCCGAGGAGGCGGCGACGATCACAGCGCTTGCACGGGAGCACGCGCCGGAGCTGCTGTCACCGATCGGCGGCGTGTACTCCTCCGAGTGGTTCTGGTCGAAGATTTGGCATTGCCTCCGCGTCGCGCCGGAGGTGTTCGAGGCGGCCGCAAGCTGGGTGGAGCTGGCCGATTTCGTGCCCGCGCTGCTTGCCGGTGTCAATGATGCTCGCCGTGTCATGCGATGCGTCTGCGCGGCCGGCCACAAGGCGCTGTACTCCGACACGTGGGGCGGCTTACCGTCGAAGGCGTTCTTGACCCGTCTCGATCCAAAGCTGGCCGCACTACGCGACCGGCTCTACGACAAGGCCTATCCAGCCGACCGCCCGGCAGGGCGGCTGTCGAAGACGTGGGCGGCGCCCTTCGGCCTGTCCGAGGATATTCCCATCGCGATGGGGGCCTTCGACGCGCATTATGGCGCTGTTGGTGCCGGCGTGCGAAGCGGTACGCTCGTCAAGATCATCGGCACCTCCACGTGCGACTGCGCGATCGCGCCGGCGCGCGAGCGTATGGCGGATATTCCCGGCATCTGCGGCATCGTCAATGGGTCGATCATGCCCGGCTATTATGGCCTCGAGGCCGGCCAATCGGCCGTGGGAGACATCCTCAAGTGGTGGGCGGAAGGGGTCTGTCAGGGACGCGAGGCGCTCCACGACGAGCTCTCGATCGAGGCAGCACGGCTGCAGCCCGGCGAGTCTGGGCTCTTGGCGCTCGACTGGAACAACGGTAATCGTACGATTCTCGTCGACCCGCGCCTGACCGGCCTCGTCGTTGGACAAACGCTGCACACGTCTCGCGCGGAGATCTATCGCGCCCTAATCGAAGCGACGGCCTTCGGCGCACGGGCTATCATCGAGCGCTTGAAAGACTACAGCGTCCCAATCGAACGCGTCGTCTGCTGCGGCGGCATCGCGGAGAAGAACCCGCTGTTCATGCAGATCTACGCCGACGTGCTCGGCTATCCGATGTACATCGCCGGCTCATCGCAGGCGCCTGCGCTCGGCGCCGCAATTTCTGCCGCGGTCGTGGCAGGGAAGGGCGCTGGCGGCTATGATGCCTTCGAGGATGCGCAGGCCCAGATGACCAGCGTGGGGGATCGCATCTTTACGCCGAACGCTCAGGCGCGAGAAGTGTACGATGCCCTGTATATGCTGTATCGAGAGTTGCACGATAGCTTCGGGGGCGTAGCCGACACGCGGCCGGAGCTCGGCTCGTTCATGAAGCGGCTCCTGACGATACGCGATCGCGTCGTGAACAGGGAAGGCACAACAGTTGCGTGAATAGATGATTGCACAAGAGCTGCGTGAGCTCGTGTATCGCGCGAACCAGCGCCTTGCGGAGAGCGGCCTCGTGTTGGGCACGTTCGGCAACGTCTCTGGCGTCGACCGTGAAGCAGGGCTGCTCGTCATCAAGCCGAGTGGGATCGCGTACGGTGAGCTCATGCCAGCACACATGGTCCCCGTATCGCTCGACACCGGAGACGTCGTCGACAGCACCCTGCGACCCTCCTCTGACACGCCGACCCACCTCGAGATCTATCGTGCCTTCATGTGCGGGGGGATCGTGCACACGCACTCCGAGCATGCGACTGCGCTCGCACAGGCGCGGCTGCCGGTTCGTTGCATGGGGACGACCCAGGCCGACTATTTCCGCGGGGACGTTCCCGTGACGCGGCCCATGCGTCCAGAGGAGATTGCCGAGACCTATGAGCGCAACACCGGACTCGTCATCGTGGAAGTGTTTACCTCAACCGGCATATCAGCCGAGCAGGTACCCGCCGTGCTGGTCGCCAACCATGGGCCCTTTGCGTGGGGGCCCGATCCGTTGAAGGCCGTCGAGCACGCTCGCGTGCTCGAGTTCCTGGCGCGACTGGATGTCATGGGGCGTCTCATTGCCCCTGATGCTCCCAGACCAGCGGCCGAGCTCGTCGACAAACACTACCTGCGCAAGCATGGCGCGGGCGCCTATTACGGGCAACCGGAGACGCCGTAGGCTTACTGTATGCAAGTCATTCGCTTCCACGGCCGGCAGGATCTGCGTCTACACGAGGAGCCGCGGCCCACACCGGGCTCTGGAGAGGCGCTCGTGCGCGTGACGGCCATTGGGATCTGCGGATCGGATCTTCACTGGTTCGAGGAGGGCGGGATCGGGGGAGACACCTCGGAGCGTCCGCTGGTCCTCGGGCACGAGTTCGCCGGTGAGACCACTGATGGGCGCCGCGTAGCCGTCGAGCCTGCGGTCCAGTGCGGGCGCTGTGAGTTGTGTGAGCGCGGTGATCCCAATCTTTGCCAGGCCGTGCGGTTCGCCGGACACGATGAGGATGGCGCGCTCAGAGAATGGATGGCCTGGCCCGAGCGTTGCCTGATCGGCCTGCCGGACACGCTCTCACCTGCGGACGGTGCAATGCTCGAGCCGCTCGGTGTCGCGATTCATGCCGTCGACCTTGCGCACATCAGACCCGGAGCGCTGGTCGGTGTGTTCGGGTGCGGTCCCCTCGGGCTGCTACTGCTGCAAGTGGCGCGGCTCGCTGGCGCCTCGTTCCTCATCGCCACGGAGCTGGCCAGCCGATCTCATCGACTCGACGCCGCGCGCGCGCTCGGCGCGGAAGTCGTGGCGGCCCAGGAGGGGCGTGAAGGACACGAGATTCGAGCAATGACGCGGGGGCGCGGCCTGGACGTGGCGATCGAGGCAGCTGGCGACAACCTCGCCGTCGACGCCGCGGTCAGCGCCCTGCGCCCCGGCGGTCGTCTGATGCTCGTCGGTATTCCCGCCGAAGAACGGACGTCGTTTCCTGCGTCGGAAGCGCGCCGCAAGGGACTGACCTTCGTGCTGGTCCGCCGCATGAAGCACACGTATCCGCGTGCCATCCAGCTCGTCGAGCGCGGGCTGGTCGACGTGCGATCAATGGTCACCCATCGGTTTCCTCTTGCCGAGACGCAGCAGGCCTTCGGTGTGGCAGCACGGCGAGAGGGGCTCAAAGTAGTCGTTCAGCCGTAAGGATTCCCCTCCGTGACCAACGCAGGCTTGTGAAGCGTGGCGTCTGTTCTTAGGAGACCGAAGAGGTGGTCTCGGTAGGCTTTGGGTCGTCGATCTCGTTCCACGCAGGTGGCGTCACGCCCAGCAGGTGTCGCACGAAGAAGTCGAAGCGCTTCCGCTCCCCGTAGTCTCCGCCAGGTCCGTGGCCCGCGCCTGGAATGTAGAGCAGATCGAAGCTCTTGTTGGCTTCGATGAGCGCGTTGACCACCTGCAACGTCGAGGAGGGATCGACGTTCGTATCGAGCTCTCCGACCACCAGCAGCAACTGGCCGCGAAGCTTGTACGCGTTGACGGCGTTCGACGATTCGGCGTAGTGCGGACCAATCGGCCACCCCATCCACTGCTTGGGCGCGCCGCTCGGAAAGTGATCCACTCGCCGATCGGAAACTAATCCACCTGG
>WHTT01000079.1 GCA_009377605.1 Luteitalea sp. | reverse complement strand
TCCCGTCCGTGCTCGTCACCGAGAAGAAGGGATGGGTGAAGACGGCCATGTAGGCGCTCATCCACGGGTGGACATCGCACTTGATATGGAAGACCGGCTCCGGCTTGGCGAACTTCGTGGTCGTCTCCTTGAGCGTCGCCGGCATCCCCTTGTTGAATGACTTGTTGATCTTGGGAAGCGTGTGGATGTTGTGGAGGATGCCGTCGGAGTTGAGGATCCTGTAGGCCTGGCCGACCATGATCCCCATCACATGCGGCACGTACTGACAGCCTTTCTGATCGATAACCACCGGAGTCTTGGGAGCGGGCCAGGTCTTCCCGGCCGGAAGCCCCTTCGAGACCCAGACCATGATGTTTCCCATGGTGTTGCCCTTGCCGAGAACCAGCATCTCGTTCGGCACGGGCTTCGAGTGCGTCTTGGCGCACACGGGCTCGGCGTCCATTGAGAGCGGCCTGAGCTTGGGGGCCTTCCCGTCGAAGGTGACGGTTCCGGCAATGGAGGAGGCGCCGAAGGCGACGCCCGGCCAGACCGACACCGCGACCAGCACAGCCGCGAGCCGGAACCTGTTCCCTGTTCCGCGGATGCTCGGCTCGTTCGTCATCGCACACCTCGTCTCCGTCGTCACCGTCGACGATGCGTTCCGCCAAGTCCTGCTCCCTGACAAGCCTTGACAGGGCCCATCGGGGTCTGCTAGAGAAGTGCCCCCACTTTACACGCGAGCCGACCGTTTGTGCAACCCTCGGGCAGCCCCGCCCTACGGCCCGTGCCATTGGCCAAGCAGGTGAGCCCTGAGACGAGAGGAGGGAGAAGAACGTCGTGAAACGGTCCAAGCCTCCTATTTCTTGACCACCAGCGTGCCTTTCATCCCAGCGGCAAAGTGACCGGTAAACGTGCAGACGTACGGATAGTCGCCGGGCACGGTCGGCACCGTGAACGTGGTCTCGACCGTCTCGCCGTTGCCGGCCTGCGGTGTGGCCGCGATCACCGCCGCCTTCTTCTCCGGGGCGATGAAGTCGGTGTCCCGCGCCGAAACGCCCGCAGCCACGAATGCCGCCGCGTCGGTGCCGAGCTTCAGGACGACGACGTTGTGCGCCATGACGATCTTGGGCATCGTGCCTTTCGCGGTCAGGCGGATGCGGATTTCCTCACCCGGCTTCGCCTCGATCGTGGTCTTGTCGTATTTCATATCGTCTGTGCCGACGATCTCGATTGTGCGCGGTCCCGTCTGTGCGGCCAGCCGCACCGGCACGAACGAAGACGCGAGCACCAGACCGAGAACGATGACTCGGCGGAAGGCACGGGACAGTGGATTCGAGGTGATGTGCATTGGGGGCCCTCTCGATTGTTGCAGACGCGGGCGCCACATCACCAATCGCCTGGCCGACCTATCGACGTCGGCTCAAACGGGGATTTCCACGTAGGCGCCCGGATCAGGGCCCTTATATACCAATCTCATCTTCAACGAACAGATTTCTTCGTTGCACGTTTTTTCCGGCTTCCCTCGCCCGGTCCCTGGTCGATGACCAGCTTGCGGATGTGCTCGAGGACCGCCCGGAAATACGCCTGGTCGCGCCGATCCACGGGAAGATCGTCGTTTGGCTTCCAGCCATCCGCCGGAAGGTAGTGCCGAAACGGGTACATCTGAACCTGACGCCACGGCATATAGCCCCAGCTTCCACCGCTGCGCCGCACGGAATCCGCGCTGGCGATTTCGGCGGTCAGGTTCGCCATCGTCGATTCCCTGCCGTTGTCGTCCTCGTTCATGAAGATCGGCCCCGGCATCTTTGGATCCGCGGCGAGCTCGGCGACGCGCCGGCGCTTCTCCTGCGGTGAGCGGCCGTTCCCATGAATGATCGTCAGGTCGGCATGGTCGCGCACCTGATCGAACACTTTCATCGACCCACTGGTGGAGGCCCCGATGGGCAGCCGAAACCCTGGCGTGAACCGGCTGCGTGCGAGCTCCATGAGGTCGCCCATGTGCGTGGAGATCCATTGAACGTGGTCCCAGCCCTGAACGTCGTGCTCGTTGGCGATCTCGATGATGACGTTGCGGCAGTCGTTCTCCACCAGCCAGTCGGTGGTCTTGATGACCGCTTGCCGGATCGCGTCGGGACCGCGGAGCGTTTCGTCCTGGCCCTGATAGAAGTACATCAGCACCAGAACCATCCCGCGGTCGTCGAGCGCACGCTGGAGCCGCAGCAACCGATTCATCCAGGCCGCCTCGAGGGAGCCGTCCGGCAGGAACGCGCTGACGAGCAAGCCCTTCCCGGGGCCGTATTTCGCCCCGTTCTGCCGCTGAATCGACGCGACCCGCTGGATCATGGTGAGCGGTACCCGATCGTGGTACTCGATTTCCTGCAGGCCTCGAAAGACCTCCGCCGCGACTTGATTGGCGACCAGGCTCATTCGGCCGTACGGGGGAAGTCGTACCCCCATCCAATCTGGGCGGGCGCGAGATTGTTCACCGCGCGCTGGATACCGTCGGCAATGCGACCGGCTAGAAACGTCTGGTAGTCGTCGAGTGGCGCCGTTTCGTCGTACGGGTTCGTCCCTCGGGCGGTGCTCGCGGAATGCGTGTGGGTGGACGCGACGAGGATACGCTCGGCCGGCAGTCCCGACCGTGTGGACGCCAAGCGTTTGGCGTGGTCCAGAACGTTGCGGAGAACGCCCACGTTGTCCACCAACACCATGGCAATCCGGCTCTGGCCGTCGTCGAGCACGAGGCAGCGCGCGAACAGCTCGTCGTGGATGTGGGTGGCCGGTGTCGGGCTCCATCCACCGACGATGAGCTCACCGAGAGGCGGCGTGATATTGCTGGTGGCCGCTCCGGCCCGGAACCGCCGGGCGGACGGCTCCTGGCCCGTCGCCGTCGTGGAGACGAGCAAGAGCAGGAGAACGGCGGCCGAGGTGGCAACGCGCCGCCGACGTCTCGCGTGGCTGTACGAGCATGCGATCCGAGAGATCATGTCGTCTCCGCAGGCTCACGCGAGCTCCGACAGCGCGACCGTGCGACCCTCGCGCGCAGAGCGATCGGCGGCAAACACGACCCGGTGCGATTGGAAGGCCGTCTCGAAGTCGGTCCAGGGCATCGGCACTCCCTTGGTCAGACTGTCGATGAAAGACTGGAATTGTGGCCGATAGGGATGGTCGGCCACGTCGCCCGAATCGACGAGCGGCGTTCCCAGCGTGCTCCACCGGTCCTTCATGAGCCCCTTGAGCCGCTGCGAATAAAACCGATTGTCCAGGAGGCTGCCCTCACTCCCGACCAGATGAATGTGAAAGTAGTAGGGTTGGAGACAATCGGTCACCGAGGCCACTTTGCCCAGTCGTCCGTCTTTGAACTTCAACAGGGTCACCGAGGTCGTGTCGTACTCGTACGGCGCGAAGATGGCGCTCCTGGAGCGGTTGCTGTAGCTGGTCACTTCCTCCACGTCGGCGTCCATGAAGTGCAGCAGGAGGTCGAGGGCGTGGCATCCGGCGGTCAGGAGGCTGCTTCCCCCGAAATCGCGCTTGATGTTCCAGGAAAACTGGCCGTACCAAGGCCCGATGCCGTGATAGTAGTCCACTTCGGCGTAGTGGAGCTGGCCCAGGAGCCCCTGGTCGAGGGTGGATCGGATCGCCAGGGCGTGCTGGCTGAAGCGGACCTCGAAACAAACGCACGCCTGGACGCCCGACGCGCGAACGGCCGTCCGCACGGCGTTGGCGGCGTCGATATCGAGGGCGAGTGGTTTTTCGATGATGAGGTGCTTGCCTGCCTTGGCGGCAGCGATCGCCTGTTCCGGATGCAGCGGATGTGGCGTGCAGATATCGATGATATCGATGGCGGGATCCTTCAGCATGGTGTCGAGGTCCCGGTAGGCGCGCAGCGGCACGCCGAACCGCCGCTGCAGGTCCTGCTCGTTCCATTCCCTGCGCGAGCAGATCGCCGTCACGCGCGCGCCCTCGACCCCCTTCAGCGCCTCGATGTGCGCGCCGGCGACCCAACCGAGACCGACAATGCCAATGTTCAGCTGACTCATGTGTTCCTGATCTCCTGCAACGATGCCTTCCCTGAAACCCTTGACGTTGTGGAACCGTTACTGTAAAAGCTTACATTAATTCGATTGAATCCTGCCCTTTGCGCTCTCCGACGTACCCGCGTTCGTGTGAGGAGGATCATGATGGGAACGCGCAACGGTTCTCGGCCCTGCGTGTGGCTCGTGGTGTGCGCGCTCGCCACGGCAAGTGTCACGAGCCGCGCGGCAGCTCAGGAAGTCACGGCAAGCGTCTACGGTGTGGTTCGGGACGCCACCGGATTGGCGATTCCAGGCGTCGGGGTGCAGTTTCGCAGCGTCGAGACCAACCGCGTCTGGCGAGCGGTGACGGACGACACCGGCAGCTATACGATCCCGTCTCTGCCGAACGGCACCTACGAGGGGGCCGCGCAGCTCGACGGTTTCAACAGGGCCGTGGTCACGGACATCGTGCTGCGCGTGAACGACAAGCGCCGCGTGGTCTTCGTGCTCCAGGCCAGCGATCTCGAAGAGACGGTCACGGTGCAGGCCGATCTCGTCGCGGTGGACACCGCCTCGGGGACGACCAGCAGCCTGATGAGCGGCGACGACATGCGGTCGCTCCCATCGGTCGGGCGCAACGTGATGCCGCTGGCCATGGACATGCCCGGGGTCGCGGGGCCCAACACCAGCGACGAGCGCGCCGGCC
This sequence comes from Luteitalea sp., assembly GCA_009377605.1. Taxonomy (NCBI): domain Bacteria; kingdom Pseudomonadati; phylum Acidobacteriota; class Vicinamibacteria; order Vicinamibacterales; family Vicinamibacteraceae; genus Luteitalea; species Luteitalea sp. The sequence continues at coordinate 23,655 of WHTT01000079.1, read as the reverse complement.
AGTGGCAGTCGGTGAACGGGATTCGACCCACGCACAACTCCTGGCTCATCGATGGGGGATACAACATCGATACCGGCGGAAACTGGGGCATGCCGCTGGCGCCCAATCAGGAGACGGTCGCCGAGTTCCGGGCTATCCGGGGCAACTACAGCGCAGAGTTCGGCACCGGAGGCGGGAGCACCTTCAACATCATCACGAAGGCGGGCAGCAATCAGTTCAGCGGGTCGGCGTCGTGGTACCACCGCAACGAGAAGCTGGTGGCGCGGGACTATTTCTCTCCGGAGACCGAGCCGTTCCGTGAGAACGACATCGGCGCCACACTGGGCGGCCCCGTGATCATCCCCGGTCTCTATCGCGGACGCGATCGGACCTTCTTCTTTGCGTTCGTCGGGACACGCACGGAACGCCGCGATGAGCGGTCCACCTCGAAGCTCCCGGAGATGGCGTACAGGACCGGCGACTTCAGCGGGCTTGGCGCCGCCATCATCGATCCGCAGACCGGTGCGCCGTTTCCCGGCAACGTGATTCCCGCCGATCGCATCGATCCCTTCGCGCGCACGTACACCGACCTCTATCCGGACACGAACTACTCCGACACTCTGAGCAACAACCATACGGTGCTCCGGCCGGAGAAGTCGGACCTGCCGCAGCTCAACCTCCGCGTGGACCATCACTTCAACGAGCGTCACCGCATCTTCGGCCGCTACATCTACGAGAATGCGAAGGTCAACGGCTACGCGGCGCCAGGCTTCGATTTCCACGCCAACAGCCGCCGGAGCCCGCGCAACAACACCGTCATCAACTTCTATTCGATCTTCACGCCCAATCTGCTCAACGAGGCGAGCTTCACCCGCAGCCACAATCGGATCATGAACTTCCCGCCGCTGTTCCCCCGCGATCAGTTCGGGCTGGAGATTCCGGAGCTGGTCCCCCAGACCGCGGACAACTATCCAATTGGCAGCCTGAACCTCGCGACGGTTCCCAACCCGGCGCCGGCAATCGAGCTCACGAACTACCAGGGCTTTCCGGCGTCGGCGTTCTGGAGCAACTACCAGTCGATCTTCGACATCAAGAACCACCTCACCTGGCTGCGCGGTCCGCACACGGTCAAGATGGGGTTCGATTACGCGTACGAGAAGAAGTTCGAGCCGGCCGACACCAACGTCTTCGGCGCGTTCGACTTCGACGGCCGGTTCACGGGCGACGCGTACGCCGACTTCCTCCTGGGGATGGCCGGCAGCTACAGCGAGTCGAGCGCTGTGTCCTTCAACGACAACCGGCGCCACGCGTTCGAAGCGTACGTGGACGACAGTTGGGAAGTGGCGAACCGTTTGACGCTCAACCTCGGGCTGCGCTACTCGCTGTTCAGGCCGGCCACCGAGCCGGACGGACGCTATCGAAGCTTTATCCCGGAGGCTTACGATCCCGAGGCGGCCGTCACCGTGCTCCCGACCGGCGAGATTCCGCCCACCGGCGGCGATCCCCTGAACGGCATCGTCGATCCGAGCGGCTACTGGGACTACACGCCCTGGAACTTCGCGCCCCGGCTTGGCTTCTCGTACGACATCTTCGGGACAGGCCGCACCGCGCTGCGCGGCGGCTACGGCCGCTACTACAGTCGTGAGATCCTGGGGGCGTTCATCCTCATCGCCTCCAACCCGCCGTTTCAGGAGCGGCTGGAGCTGGAGAATACGAGGCTCAGCGATCCTCGCCGCGGGACCACGGACGAAGTCACGTTCCCGATTAACCTGAGCGCTATCGATCCGGACCAGCGGAGTGCCTATACGGACCAGTGGAACGTCAACGTCCAGCAACTGCTCGGCGGGTCGGTTGTGCTCGAGGTCGGCTATGTGGGGACGCGCGGCCGAAACATGATGCGCTCGCGCGACCTCAACGAAGGGCCGTTGAGCGCTGACGTGCCCGCGGGCAGTCTTTCTGCCAACGCGCTGCGCCCGTATCAGGGATGGGGACAGATCTCATGGCGCGAGCAGACCTACGCGTCGGACTATCACGGCCTGCAGGTGGGCCTCGACGGCCGCGTCCAGTCGAACCTGCAACTGAAGGCCTCCTACACGTGGTCCCGGACACGGGACAATGCCGACAACCGCGGCCACATCTACGGCGCGAGCGCGTACAACAACAAGATGCCTGACCTCCTCGCGGGGCCCGCGTCGTTCGACACGCCGCATCGCTTCGTCGGCAGCGCGATTTACCAGGTCCCATGGCTCGCGGACCGTCGGGACCTGCTCGGGGCCATTGCCGGTGGGTGGACGATCTCCACCATCTTCACCGCCGAGACCGGTTATCCCTTCACGCCCACGATTGGCGTCGATCGGGCGGGACTCGGGGCAGAACGGGACCAGAGGCCGGTCCTGGTCGGCGATTGGGGGGGCGAGGATCAGACCGTCGATCGCTGGTTCAACACCGACGCCTTCGAGATGCCGGCGCCGGGGACGCTGGCGGCGACGCCGCGCAACTTCATGCGGTTGCCCGGGAGAAGCAATTGGGACATCTCGATGTCGAAGCTCTTCCCGCTGGGCGGGACCGCGAAGCTCGAAGTGCGTGTGGAGGCATTCAACGCGTTCAACACGACACAGTTCTCGGCGGTGGGGAGCAATATGAGCGACGATGAGTTCGGCCAGGTCACCGATACGCATCCGGCGCGCAGACTACAATTGGGCGCCCGGCTCACGTTCTGAGCTATGAGCTATGAGGTATGAGCTGGTGGCTCAGAGCTGATGGCTCAGAGCTCAAAGCTGATTGATGGAGGACGCCATTATGCCAAGACCAACAACCGTCTCCCGGCGGGCCTTTCTCGGCTCGACAGCCGCCGGCATGGCGCTCGGGGCGTTCGGCCGCCGGAGCGCCGCGTATCGGGGGCCGAGCCAGCGGCCGGCGCCGAGCGACCAGATCGTGCTCGGGATGATTGGCGTCGGCAATATGGGCATGGGGCGTCTGCGCGGCTTCCTGGAAGAGCCGGACACACGCATCGCCGCAATCTGCGACGTCGACCGCGCGCACCTGGACGAGGCCGTCGCCGAGGTCGAGAAAACACGGCGCAACCGGCCGAAGACGTTCGGCGACTACCGCCAGGTGTTGGACGATCCCGAGATCGACGCCGTGGTCATCGTCACACCCGATCAGTGGCACGCCATTCCGACCGTGCGGGCGTTCGAGGCGGGGAAGGACGTGTTCGTCGAGAAGCCCTTGAGCTACAGCGTCGCCGAGGGACGCGCCATGGCTGACGCGTCGCTGAAGCACCAGCGCGTCAGCCAGATGGGCAATCACATCCACAACGAGTTCCCCAACTATCGTCGCGTGGTCGAGCTCGTGCGATCGGGCAAGCTGGGGCGCGTCACGCGTGTCCACTGCTGGAAGACGTCGTCCACGGAGTCTCGCCGCGTGAATCGCGCGGCCACGAAGCCGCCTGGGCTCGACTACGATTTCTGGCTCGGGCCGGCGCCATCGCGGCCCTATCACCCGCTGCGATGCCACAGCACGTTCCGGCAGTTCTGGGACTACTCGGGCGGAACGTTCATCGACTTCTGGTGCCACATCGTCGATCTTGCCGTCTGGGCCCTCGATCTGAAGGCGCCGCGCAGCGTGCTGGCGGCTGGCGGGCGGTTCTTCTTGGACGATGAGACCGAGACGCCTGATACGCTCGAAGTCGTCATGGACTATCCGGATTTGCTGTTCATGTTCAGCCTCCGCCCCACGCCCCTGCCCGGATTCGAGCACATGGGGAGCATCGGCTGCCTGTTCGAGGGCACCGAGGCGTCGGTCGTGGCCAACTACGAGGAGCACGAAGTGTGGATCGAGGGTAAGAAGGCGATCTTCTTCCCGCGTCCGGATCCCACGATTCCAGACTCGCCGGGGCACCTCCGGGAGTTTCTCGATGCCATCAAGAGCCGGAATCTCGAGACGACGTGCAACATCCGCTACGGGCACCGGGTGACCAAGCCAGGCTTGCTGGCGAATATCGCCTATCGCACCGATCGACGGATCCACTGGAACGACGAGAACGAGGACATCATCGGCGACAGCGAGGCGCGTCAATACTTGAGCCGTGACTTCCGGAAGCCTTACACCCTCTGACCGACGGCGCGTCGGGATGCCGGCGATCTCCCTCGTGCTGCTGCTCGTGTGCGGCGCGGCCCTGCCCGCGTCTCGTGCTCCCGATGACGTGCGTCTGATAGGGAAGACGAAGTACCTGAACAACGCGCGTGCCGTCGTAACGCACACGATCGACGACTCGACGAAGCACGTGCCGGCCGCGATTGAGGCGATGGACAAGCACGGCATCAAGAGCACGGTCTTCGTGAGCACGGAGCAGGAGCCGGCGCCCGAGGAGCGGTTCTTCACGCAACTGCAGGTCTGGCGCCTCTGGCCGCGGCTCCAGCGTGCGTTCGAGAACGGCCACGAGATCGGCGCGCACGCCCGAACGCATCCCTGTCAACGGCCCGACACGGTGGAGTACTGCTCGGCCGCGTACACAGACGGGGAGGTCAGCGGGTCCCGCGACGATATCCTCCGCCACACGTCGCAGCCGTACGTCTGGACGTGGTGCTACCCGTGCGGCCACTGCGCGAACCACGAGCTCATTCGCAAGCGGATCTCTGCTGCCGGATACATCGTGGCGCGAAACTATCCAGACGAGGCGAACGATGGACACATCGTGCCGGATCTGCAGACGTGGGCCACCGACTTCTTCAACGCCGCCTACACCCAGGTGGTGCAGAAGCGCGGCGGGGCGGCGACCCGCGAGATCGTCGACGTCGGCGTGTTGAACGCGAAGTTCGACGAGGTCTATACGAACGGCGGCATCTACAGCTTTCTCGCGCACCCGCAGTGGCTCGACTTCGGGCCCGATGGATTCTACGAGCGCCATCTGGCGCATGTTGGCGGGCGCGCCGACGTCTGGTACGTGCCGATGGGCCCGCTCTACGCGTATCGCACGCTGACCGAGCACACGCAGGTGTCACCTGCACCTGCGCCGGGAGGCGGGCATGCACGCTTCACCGTGCGGACCACCTTGGACACAAAAATCTACAACGGAAGCCTCACGCTTGCCTTCGACGCTCCGCCGGGGACCACCGTCACCTCGTCTGGCCGGAAGCTTGCCGAGCGGGGCGATGGCCCAACCGATCGCTGGAACGAGGAATACGTCCGCTGGGACGAGGGCCGCCTTTACGTGACGGTTCGGCCGAACACCACGTTGGAGCTCCAGTGATCGCATGGATGATGCTCGCGGCGGCGCTTTTCGTTCAGGCAACGGCGCCGCGCGACACGTCTCTGGACCGGTCGCTGTTCGACGGGCGTCGGCTGGCCGGGTGGGTCGAGATGGGCAAAGCTGGCGCCTTCGTCGCTGAGAACGGGATTCTCCATCTGAAGGCGCCGCAGAACCATCCGAGCTGGCTGCGCACCGATCGCGAGTACGAGAACTTCGTGCTGCGCCTCGAGTACATGGTCACCGGCTGGTGCGAGAGCGGCATCCTGCTGCACGCGCCGCTGTACGGCGATCTCGCGCGCACCGGGCTCAAGCTGCACCTGCGGCACGATCGCTCGCCAGGCGGCGTGCGCGCTGCCGGCGCGCTCTACGATCTCGTGCCGCCGCTCGCGCAGGCGAACAAAGGCCCGCACAAATGGAATGCGCTCGAGATCCAGATGAACTGGCCGTCGCTGCGGATTACCCTCAACGGCGTTCTCATCCAGGACGTCAGACTCGACAGGTCGGAGGCGCTGCGGTCGCGGGCGCGTCGCGGCTACATCGGCCTCGAGGACCTCGGCTTCGAGATGAAGTATCGCAACATCGCGATCCGTGAGCTGCCCGACACGGATCGTCCGTGGAGACCGCTGTTCAACAGGGTCGATCTCGAGGCTTGGGTCCCCGACGGTGAGGCGCGTTGGGTGGTCGAGGACGGCAAAATCGTCGGCAGCGACGGCGACGGCTCACTGCTCACGAAGGAGGAGCTCTCGGCCTTCGAGTTCCAAACCTACTTCCGCACGTCGCGCCATGCGAATGGCGGCATCTTCTACCGCCGCAACGCCTCGTCGAACGGCGAGGAGATTCAGATCTACAACGTGCCCGGCTCGACGCACCCCACCGGCAGCATCTACGGCCAGGTTCCGGCCCGCGAGGTTTCCTGCCGGGACGGGGAGTGGTGCCAGCTCAGGATGATCTCCGACGGGCCATATACCGCTGTCTGGGTGAACGGCCGGAAGGTCGCCGAGTCGTGGAGCATGGCGAGCGCCGACAAGGGTAGATTAGGGTTTCAGAACCACAGCGACGGCCGCATCGAGTATCTCGAGCCGAAAGTCCGGCCGCTCTCGGCTACTCGAGCTCCTTGACGTAGATATTCTTGAACGCGATCGGATTCCCGTGGTGCTGCAGCTCGATCGGCCCGGTCTCCGGGAGGGGCTTGCTGCGATCCCAATAGTTCTCGTAGACCACCTTGTCGACAACCAGCTCGCCGTTCAACCAGACCGTCACGACATCGCCCTCGTTCAAGATGCGGAACGTGTTCCACTCGCCAACGGGACGGTCCGCCTCCTTCAGCGGATCACTTGCGCCTTTTTCGTTGTTGAAGAGCCCACCAGAGCCCACGCCCGGCCGCTCCCAGATCTGGATCTGCGGCGTGCCGCGCAGATAGGTCCCCGTGTCGCCTTCGGCAGGGATCCGCCAATCGACGAAGAGCTCGATGTCGCCGTAGTCCTTGACCGAGCGGAGGTTCTGACCTTTCCCGTCGTAGTGCAGGACGCCGTCGCGCACCGTCCAGTGCGGCAGATACTTCGCGTCTGCCTCGCGCTGCTTGGCCGCCCGCTCCGCCGGCGCCAGCTTCAGCGGCTCGGCAGGATCGAGACCGGCGCCCGACTTGAGCCCCGGCAGCTCCAGGAGCGCCTGCCAGCCGGTGAGGTCCTTTCCATTGAAGAGAGCGGTGAAGCCAGGCGGCGGCGTATTGTCTGGGCGCTGCGCACTGGCAAGTCCGCCAAGACAGATCACCAGCCCAGACGACGCCGCGGCAAGCCAGACAGCAGTTCGCTTCACAGTGACTCCTTTGCGCTCCGTGTGCGCTGCGACAAGAGATACGCATCGAGCAGTCGCACTGTTTATCCTCGTGGTCCTTGACAGCAGAACCGGCGGACGGTAGCGTGAGTATCTAGTAAAACCTTTCAAGACCAAGAATTCTACACGAAGCGATTACAGTAGCATATCGAGGCGGGAGACTGATGGCGGACGCGCATCCTCGTGTGCTGGCGGTCATGGCGCATCCGGATGATGTCGAGATCCTGATTGGCGGGACCTTGCTGCATCTGGTGGCCGAAGGCTGGAGCGCCGGTATCATCACCAGGACGGCGGGCGACGGCGGCTCGAACGAGGCGCGGACCAAGGAAGAGATCTCACGCATCCGCCACGCGGAGGCGAAGGCCTCGGCCGATTCCATCGGCGCCTGGTACGCCTGTGCGGGCCTGATGGATGCCGAAGTGTTTGCGAACGCCGAGAGCGTCCGCACCATCGTCGAGCTCCTGAGGACGTTTGCGCCCGACGTCGTGATCACGCATTCGCCCACTGACTACATGGTGGATCACGAAGAGACGTCGCGGACCGTGCGGTCGGCGGTGTTTGCGGCCGCCATACCGCTGTACCAGACGAGACGCGTGCCGCCGGCAAAGCCGGTAGCGGCGACGCCCGTGCTGTATTACGCGGATCCCGTCGAGGGCACGGACCCCATGGGACGACGCCTCTGGCCGGAGTTCTACGTCGACATCAGCGATCGCATCGAAGAGAAGGGCCGTCTGCTGAGCCACCACGCCTCGCAGCGGGAATGGCTGCGCGCCCATCACGGCATCGACGAGTACATAAAGCGTATGACGCAGTGGGCCGCGTCCTACGGCCGGGAATGCGGCGTCGCGCACGCGGAAGGCTTCCGTCAGCACCTTGGTCATGGCTACCCGCGCGCGCCACGGCTGCAGGAAGCGCTGAAGGCCCATATGCGCGCCCGACGGCCATGACGACGTTGCGATGGCTCTGCTGCCTCGGGCTGATGGGGCTGGGCGCCTTCAGCTTCATGACGACGTGCTCCGGCCCTACTGCCACAGCAGTCGGTGCGATGAGGCTCGAGGCGCAGGAAGGGCACCAAGAGCTCTTTCGGGAGGCAGAGGCGCGGCGCCAGGCCGGTGAGCTCGAGAAGGCGCGAGATCTTTACCGTCAGGTGATCCGGCGGAACCCGGACTTCGTCTCCGCGTACCGCTTTCTGGCCGAGACGCTCCTTCGCCTCGGGGAAAGCCGAGAGGCGGTGAGGATCCTGGAAGAGGCGAGGGAGCGGCTCGGGGAGCAGGCAGACCTCCTCCGCGTGCTGGGAGTCGCCTACGGTCCGGAAGGCCGCATCTCCGATTCGGTTCGCACCTTGCGGCGGCTGCTCGAGATCGAGCCGCGCAACCCCACCGCATGGGCCAACCTGGGAGCGTCGCTGGAGCAGCTCGGAAAGCTCGCCGAGGCCCGGAAGGCGTTCGAGAGGGCGCTCGAGCTCGAGCCCTCGCTCCTCTTCGCCCGCAGCCGGTTGGGCCGCCTTCTGCTGATGGCCGGCGACCTGCGGTCTGCCCGGGCGCACCTGGAACGCGCGCTGCAGTTGGATCCCGCCTCCACGGATGCGCGGTATCAGTTGTCGCAGGTGCTGCGGGCGGAGGGCCAGGACGAGAAGGCTGACGTCCTGTTTCATCAGGCCTTCGGCCTGCCGCCTCCAAACGCGCCGGTTTCTCGAGAGACGCTGGCGCGCGGTCGCGAGCTCACTCGTGCGCACTGCGCCAAATGCCACTCGGCACCACGGCCGGATGGCCTGCCGCGCCGAACGTGGCCGGTCGTCTCGGTGTGGATGGGCAATTATCTGGGCTTTCGCCAGACAGCCGAGCCGTTCGCCACCCTCGTGAGCCAGGCCCACATTCCCGAGCAGCCGCTGATCAGCCGCGAAGACTTTCACGCCATCCATCACTACCTGATGGCGTCGGCGCCGTCCGAGCTTCCCGCGCAGGCGGAGAAGCCGGCGTCACGGGACGGGACGAAGTGGTTCCGGGTGTCCTCGCTCGCGTCGGATCACACCGGCTCTGACTTGATCACGCTGGTCCACATCGATTCACGTCGCGGGCGCCTTCTCGTCGGCGAAGGCAACTCACCGAGCCTCGGCTTCTTCACGCGAGAGGGACGGTTCTCGGAGCGTATCGCGTTGCCGAGTCAGCCCGTCGCGGTGCAGACGCGCGACGATGGCTTCGACCTCACGTTGATTGGAGACTTCGACGTGGATCGCCGCCGCGGACAGGTCCTGAGGTTCGAGGAGCGCGACCAAGGCAGGGTCTCGCGGAGCATCGTCGAAGGCTATTTCAGGACGTCGTATGCCGTTGCTGCCGATCTGACCGGGAACGGCAGGGAAGACCTGGTGGTTTGCGGCTTTGGAGACTTCGACCAGGGCCGCTTCGCCTGGTTCGAAAACCTCGGGGGCGGCCGCTATCGCGAGCACGTGCTGATCGACCGCTCTGGCGCGCTGCGCGTGGAGGTCCGCGACTTCACGGGAGACGGCCGCGCGGACCTGTTGGTGTTGCTGGCACAGGCACGGCAGGAGCTGGTCCTCTTCGAGAACCTGGGGAAGGGTGGCTTCCGGGCGCGCCAGTTGCTCGAGCAGTTTCCCGGTTTCGGCTACAACGACTTCCTGGTTGCCGACTTCAACGGCGACGGGGACGAGGATCTCGTCACCGTCAACGGCAACAACATGGAGCTCGATGATCCTCCGCTGCGGCCCTACCACGGGATTCGCCTCTATCTGAACGACGGCAGGATGAACTTCACCGAGAAGTACTTCTATCCGATGTACGGCGCCCTCAGGGCCGTGGCCGGCGACTTCACCGGAGACGGACGCCTGGACGTGGCGGCGGTGTCCTTCTTCCCGGACTGGCGGGCGAAGGCGCCTGAGACGTTCGTCCTGCTGGAGAATCGAGGGGCGCTTCGATTCCGCCCCTTCACGCTCGAGCAGGCCCGGTGGGGGCGATGGCTCGCGCTTCACGCCGGTGATCTGACGGGCGACGGCCGACTGGATCTGGTGCTGGGCAACGCGCCCATGCCGAGGGGCGTTCCACGGGAGCTGCAGCGCCGCTTTCTGGAGGAATCCAGGAAGGTTCCGTCGGTGCTGATTCTCGAGGGCCTGCCGTAGCGCGCGGCTTTTCACCTCGGATGTAGCGCGCGGCCAGGGCCCCTCGCTACACCGCTAATATCCACGCGCGCCGCCGCCGAGGGCGTGCAGATCCACGTGGGCACGTGGAGCATCTGCCCATCGTCCAAGTCGTTCAGGCCCGACTGGGGAACGGCCGAGGAGCATGGACAGCGATGGGCGACGGCGACGTCGATCTGAAGACGTACTTCGCCAGGTTCCAGACGTTGTGTCCCGGCGTCCCTGTGCACATTGAAACAATCTCCGGTGCGAGCCGTGAGTTTCCGTACCTCGAGCGGGACTTCTGGAAGGCCTGGCCGGAGATGCCCGCCAGGCCGTTCGCGCAATTCGTGGCGCTCGCCGAGCGGGGCAAGCCTCGCGAGTCGTGGTCGCCGCCGTCCGGCCAGGAGCGGACCAGCGCGGAGCAGAGATATCAGCGTGCGGAGCTCGAACGCTCGTTGACCTATTGCCGCAACGTTCTGGGGCTGGGGCGCCGGCCCGCCTAGATCCATCGCTGGCGCGGCGGCTGGCCGCGCACCGAAGGAGGCGCTCGTCCATGCCGAATAGAACACCGGAGGCCACCGAGGCGTCCGAGTACTACGTCCAGTACATCAATCTCGTCCCGCGTGAGGACGTTCGATCAGTGTTCGCGGCGCAGCAGCGTGCGATGCAGGAGCTCTTTCGCACGATCTCGGAGGAGCAGTCGACGCATCGTTACGCGGCCGACAAGTGGAGCATCCGCCAGGTCGTCGGGCATCTCAACGATTGTGAGCGGCTGTTCACGTTTCGGGCGTTGTGGTTTGCGAGGGGATTCGATTCGCCCCTCCCGAGCTTCGATCCGGACATTGCCGCGCAGAGCGACGCGTCCGCGAATCGGCTCTGGAGCAGCCTGATCGAGGAGTTTCACCACATTCGTGCGTCGACCATCAGCTTCTTTACCCATTTGCCGCCGGAGGCATGGTCGAGGCGCGGCGTGGCAAACGAGCAGGAGTTCACCGTCCGTGCTCTTGCGCACATCATCGCCGGCCACGTCAACCACCACGCCGCAATCCTGAACGACCGTTACCTTCGGGAGAACGCGCGCTGACCCCCGGTTGCTTCAGCCGCAGCCGCTTTCAATAGCCTCTCGCGACCGCGCGAGAGATCGCGGCCATGGCGCTCGGTAGGGTAAGGAACATCCTCGCCCATCAACCCCGCCCACAGCGCCCGATTGAAGCGCTCCGTGTCGAGATTGTCTTCGCGCTTGAAGTCCTGCCCTTCCATCACTCTCGCCCAGTATTGCGCATCGCGTCTCGGCACCGAGAAGCGCCGAACGCGATCGCTCGGCGACAGGCTGTTCGCCGCGGTGGCCGACGGCACCGGCAACTCGGTCTGACGCAGGATCTCGGGCACGATGGCCGTGTAGGTCCAGTCACGCTGCGACGTGTCGAACACCTCGGTCATGGGATCGGCCAGCGCCACCTGCAGGCCCATTGGCTCGATCCTCAAGATGTCGACGATGGTGCGCAGCATGTTCGGATTCGCGTAGTGCGTCGAGACGACGGCGCCTTGCTTGACGTAAGGGCCGACGACGTAGGCGACGGTCCGCTGTGTGTCCACATGGTCCGCGCCACTCTGCGCATCGTCTTCGATCACGAAGATGAGCGTGTCGTCCGCAAAGGGGCTGCCCGCTACCTTTTCGACGATGAGCCCGAGGGCATAGTCGTTGTCGGCCACCTGTTCGTCCGGCGTGTCCGTGCCGTCGAGCGCCTCGCTGAAGTCGCCCGTGTGGTCGCGGGGCAGCTCGATCAGCATCAGATCGGGCAGCGACCCGTGCTCGACGAACCGGTCGAACTCGTGCTCCCACTCTTTGAAGCGCCAGAAGTCAGGCAGCCTCATGTCGTACTCGCGATAGTACCGATCCGAGACACCCTGCAGCGGGTCCCCTGTAGCGGGGCCCAAGCCCGTTGCCGCCGGGTAGAACACCTGCACACCGGCGCTTCTCGGATCGCGGAGCAGCGCCGGCCGCCCCTGGCCATCCGCCAGGTAGTTCAACGTCCAGTCACCGTAGAATCCGTAGTTGCGCACACTCAGGCCGCCCCGGCGTGCCGCGTCCCAGATGTAGCCCTTGCCGTGGTCACCGTCCGGTCCGTCGAGCGCCGCCACATCCGCGGTGCCGGGCAGGAGGTCCGGATCGCTCGGCACGTTCGGATTCACTGCCCGCCGCTCTTCGAGCGTCCGCTGCGCCACGTTAATGTTGCGGTTCATGCCCTCATAGTCGTAGCTCGCGCCACGCCCAGCGTAATTGACCGCAATAGTCTTCTCGGTGAAGTCGCTCGTGCGCCCCGCGGTGCTCCACACCCAGCCGTCGCCGCTCACGGAGCCGCTGCAGTAGGTGTTGTCCAATGTCACGAACTGGCGGGCCAACGCGTGATGGTTCGGCGTGATCGGTTCGGGGAACATCGTGAGCGAAGGATCGCCATTACCGCGGTCAAGGTCGCCGAGCACCTGATCGTACGTCCGGTTCTCCTTGATGATGTAGATCACGTGCTTGATCTTCCTACTCAGGAACGCCATCGTCCGGTCCTTGCGGACGAGCTCGTGTTCCTTGACGCCGTTGTTGAACAAGGCTTGCCGCGTCAGATCGGCCAACACGCCCGGCGAAGGCATCGGCACAGTGAGCAGCCCGGCCCGTCGCTTCTGCAGCACGTACTGGTTCCTGTCGGTTGTGTTAGTGGAGCCCGCGGGTGCGAGCGCATTGACGACGTACATGTGGCTGCCGTCAGCGGACACGCTCACTGAGTTGGGATACCAGCCCGTAGGAATGAGGCCGATCGACGTCGAACGCCTTCGCGCGAGCGTCTGCGCGTTGGTGCTGCCGTGGCGCTCCTCGTCCTCGTCCTCGTCCTCCTCGTCCTCGCGATCCAGGGGGACGACCGCTACCGAGTTGGTGCCGCCCATTGTCACGAACAGCAGGTCTTCGTTGGGCGAGAGGGCCAGACTGTTCGGATGACTGCCGGTGAACTGTGTCTTGTTCTTCGAAGCCTTGAATTGGTCGTTGAGATCGACTTCGTGCTCGATGCGATCGACCACGGTGTCGACGACCGCCACAGAATCGCTGTTATCCAGCGCTACGAACAGGCGCTCCTGTGCGCGGTCGAGCAGCATGCGGTTCGGGTTTCCCCCGACTTCGATGCGCTTGGTGATCCCCAACCGGTCGTCTGCCAGATCCAGCACGACGATTTCGCGGTCGCGCAGACTGGATACATACGCCTTCGAATCGCCCTTGATCACGATCCAGATCGGGAACTCGCCGCCGGGAACGCCTGACCTCGCGGCGTTGTTCTTGCCCGGCCGGAGGTCACGCTCTGCGACGACCACTCGCCGCTGGAGGTCAATGAGGGATACCGAGTCGTTTTCCAGGTTCGCCACCAGCAGTCTGCCACCGTCCGGGCTTACCGCCAGGCCTGCGGCCATCGGCGGTGTGTCGAGGCCAAGACCGCTGGTGTGCCGGAGCGGAATCGGCGGCCCGGACTCTTGCCAAGCGTTACCGCTTCTGGCAAACACGTGGACGTTGTCGTCCCGGCCACCCGCGACGTAGAACCGTTCGCCCGATGGATCCCACTCCAGGCCGAGAAACGTGTTCGGAACGCGAATCACCTGCTGCTTCACCGGTGGCCCGGCGGAGATGTCATAGACAAACACGTACTCGTCGAAGACGAACGACGGGTCGTTCCCAGATGGCAGATCCCAATAGTTGTAGCCGCTCGTGAGCACGAGCAACGTCCGGCCATCTGGGCTCGTCGCGGTCGTCACGGCGTTGTTCGCCCGGATGGTCGGCTCTGCTGCCACCTCCGGATCGAGCGCTTCGAAGATGGAGCCCGGAGCTGCGGTAGGTGTGATGCGCGCGCCTGTGGGGACCTTGGGTCCGACAATGAAATGGTCGGCCTCTGGCGGTGCGCCAGCCGTGATGCTGCCGAGCGCCATTATGAGCGCGGCCACGTGGACGGCGCGGAGACGCAGAGTCGATCCGTCGCGGGATGCCCGGATGGTCAATCGCATACGCTTCTTCTCCTTGGCGAATGTGGATCCCAGTGTGGTAGAGCGTGGTGCGACTCGCTCTCAGGCTGCATCGGACACATGACGTGTGGGCTGGATCGCCGGCGTGTGCCATGAGAACCGCGCGGAGGCGGTTCCCATGGCAGCCGACATCAGGATCTCCCACTGATCAGTTGTCGTCCTTCGTGCCTGCCGAAGTCTTGTTCCGCGGAGTGGGATACGGCTTGTCGCCCATCAGACCTTTCCAGAGCACGCGATTGAATTGGGCGGGCGGGACCTGGTCGGCTCCCGAGAAGTCGAAATCGGCCGTGACCGCGTCCCAGTAGGCGGCGTCGTGCTTGGGCTTGACGACCGGACCCGCGGCAAACTTCACGCCCGCGCCTTCGTCCGGCAACACCGTCGTGGTCGATAGAACCGTCGAAGCCTCGGCGGTATAGGTCCAGCGGCCCGACGAGCGGATGTCGAACACGTCGGTCATCGGTCGCTGGAACGCCGTGTTGAGGTTGATGTGCTTGGTGCCCAGAATGTCCTCGATGGTGCGCAGGGCGTTGACCTGGCTGTAGCGGCCGCTCACCACCGCGCCCTTCTTCACATATGGGCCGACCACGAACGCGGTGCCGCGATGCGAATCCACGTGGTCGGGGCCATCCTGTACGTCGTCCTCGATGACGATGAACAACGTGTCCGACGCGTAGCGGCTGTTGGCCACGGCCTCGATCATCAGGCCCATCGCGTAATCGCAATCGGCTTGCTGCGTCTCGGGTGTGTTCACGCCGCCGAGCGCCGTCCCGAAGCTGCCCATGTGATCGTGGCTGATACGGACCAGCGAGAGGCTCGGCAGGTTGCCATCGGCGACGAACTGGTCGAACTCCCGCTTCCACTCGTTGTAGCGCCACAGATCCGGATAGTTCTGGTCGTAGCCGCGGAAGTAGACATCCGTGAACGGAGCCAGCGCGGGATCGAGGGCAGCGACCTGGACGACGCCGGCCGCGAACGGATCCGCCACCGGCGCCTCCTTCGTGCCGATGCTGCCGATGTTGTTCGTAAGGAATCCGTAGTTGCGGACCGTTCCGCCGGCATTGAGCACCGCGTTGAAGATGTAGCCATCCTCGGTGCCGAACGGCGCGTCGCTCGACGCATGGTTGGCGGCGCTGGTCAACACGTTCGCGGTGCCGCCGGGCAGGTTGGCTGTCCGGTCGCTGTAGCTGGTGGTGCCTTCCGGTCCCGCGACCGCGTCACGCTCGGCAACGCTCGCGTAGTTCACCGGCACGCCGCGGTTCTTGCCCTCGCTTTCATAGGAGAGTCCGCGGTTGACGGCCGCGTAGTTGATCTGCTGCGTGAGCGATTCGGTCTTGGTGACGCGTCCTTGCAGCGACCACGACCACCCGTCCATGCTCCCGTCGCCCGGGTTCATGAAGTTGTCCAGCGTGACGAATTGGGTCGAGAGATTGTGGTTGTTTGGCGTGAGCGCGGCGCCGAACTGCACGAGGCTCGGGTCGGCGTTCGCGCCGTTGGTCAAGTCGCCGAGCACTTGATCGAACGTGCGGTTCTCCTTCACCACGTAGATCACGTGCTTGATGCGCTTGCGGAGGAAGCCCATCACCCTCTCGTCTCGCTGTGTGATCTGTGTCGTGTAGAAGTTGTTGTTGGCGACCTGGTCCGTCAACTCCTTCAGACGACCGAAGTGCGGCACGGGTGCGCTGACGAGCGAGGCCCGCTCCAGTTGAAACTGGTACTGGTTCGACGCTCTCGACCTGGCCTCCGCCGCAGCATTGCCGCCTGGGTACTCGATGCTGGTCATGTCGGACGTCGCGCCGGACAGGTGCTCGGGGTTCGGTCCGGTGACGCTCTTGCCGCTGACGATGTACATCTGCCTGCCATCGACGCTGAACGTGATGTCGTGCGGCTCGTACGCGGTTGGAATCAGACCGATGACCCGGTTTGCCTTCCCACCCGCCAGCGCGATCACCGCGATGGAGTTCGAGCCGCTGTTGACCGCGTACAGCCTGTCGCCATCGGGAGAGAGTGTCACGGCAGACGTGCTGGCGCCCGTGTGCTTCCCGGCCAGCATGCCGGCCGGAGCACGCGCGTCGATCTTGGCGACGACTGTGTTGCTCGATGTATCGATGACCGCCACCTGGTCGGCATTGTCCTGCGCCACGTAGAGCCTCGACTGCGGTGCGTCCAGCGTCATCCCGAGCGCGTTGCCGTCGAGCGTGATGCGCGCGGTCAGGCGGCCCTCGGTGGGGGAGGACACGTCGACCACCACCACTTCCCGGTCGCGGTCTGACGACACATACGCGGTGTCATTGCCCTTGATGACGACGCCGAAGGGGAAGGTGCCGCCTTTGGCTCCGGGCTGTCCCTCGTTGTTGGCGAAGTACGGGCGGAGATCATGCTCGTACCGGACGGTGCGGCTGGCCGTGTCGATCACCGTGATGGAGTCGTTGTAGTTGTTGGCCACGACCAGCGTTTGGCCGTCGGCCGAGATGCCGAGGCCGCTGGCGTTCGGCTGGACGTTGATCCCGACGCCCTTGTTGCGGGCGCTGCCCGTCGAGCCGGGCTCGACGTGTCCCAGCGGAATCGGCCCGGCAGACGCGAAGCCGCGGTCGCCTTTCGTATAGACGTAAACGGCGTCGTCGGCGCCGCCCGTCGCATAGAGCGTGTTGCCGTCGGGCGAGAAAACCAGACCCACGTGCGAGTTGACCTGCTGGAGGACCTGTGTGAGCGCCGGCCTGGACTGGTTCTGCCCCTCCACGTTGTAGAGAAAGATGAACTGCGTCGACGCGGCAACATCGACGGCGCCGTCAGGCTTGTAGAGCGAGTTCTGGCCCGCGGTGATTACCGCCAGCGTCGTGCCGTCGGGACTGAGCTGCGAACGCACGGCCTCGCCGGCAATGAAGCTCGGGTATGCGGAGAGACCCGGGTTCAGATGTTGCTGAACCGAATGGCGGATAGCCGTGGGCGTGACGGACTGACCCGAGGGCAGCTGGACCACGGGATGCGGCTTCTGACCCTCGTCGTCATCATCGCCCTGGCGGCGATCCTGATCTTGAAGCTGGACATCATCTACAGGAGGCTCCTGCAGATCAGCTCGCGCAGGCAGCAGGATCAGTGCTGCCAAGATGAGTACGCTCAACATGGAACCTTGCAGCGGGCGCTTCGTCATGGACATCCCTTCCGAGTGATCTTCGGCGTTGACGAACGC
This sequence comes from Luteitalea sp., assembly GCA_009377605.1. Classification (NCBI taxonomy): domain Bacteria; kingdom Pseudomonadati; phylum Acidobacteriota; class Vicinamibacteria; order Vicinamibacterales; family Vicinamibacteraceae; genus Luteitalea; species Luteitalea sp. The sequence continues at coordinate 6,216 of WHTT01000079.1, read as the reverse complement.
CACGGACGTCGGCCTGGTTCGCAGACGCCTGGCGTGCGCGTTGTGGAGGCGAACGCGCGACACGATATGCTCCCTGTGTGACTCCACTGTGATCGCGGCAACAAGCGCGCGTAAATTGCACGACCCGTGTCAGGCTCACACCGTCAATTGCAGAGTTGCTCAGAACAACGCGGAGAGCGCCGCAAAGACGCTGCGGCCAGGAGCGTCCACACCGGACCCGTGCACGCGGTAATTACGGTCGAGGGCATTCATCAGCGCGACCGTGGCGCTCAGATGCCGCGTGATAACGAGCCCCGCCCTCAGATTGATGGCCACGAACCCGCGTGTGTCCGTGTAGAGCGGCACAGGCGTGGAGTCGTCCACGACAGTGACGCCGTTGATCGTGGCGCCGATGGGCAGCACGCGATCGCTGATCTGCGCCGCCGTTTCTCCCGTCGGGCCGAAGAGATCGTCGGCCGTGCCCGGCAGACCGTCGGCGCCAGGCTGGACGTAGGGGCCGATGCGCCCGCTCTGGAAGAAGTCGGCGATGTCGCTTCGCCGCCGCGCCGCGCCGATGCGCTCGTCACTCAGATCGCCGCCGCTCAGCTCGTCCTGCGCCGCGCTGAAGAGCGCGGTGGCTTCGACCCATGACAGCAGGCCGCCCGGCTGATAGCGAACGGTGAGCCCGCCTTGTTGAGGAGGCAACCGGCGGACGGGACGTGTGGGGCTCAGGTCGTGTCCCACGACGTGCGAGTAATTGGCGTCCAGCGACCATTGTCCGGGCCGGTAGCGCGCCACCGCGTCGGCGCCGTAATAGCGGGCGCGCCCCTCGTTGACGAACGCCTTGACGGCGCGCGGATCGAAGCTCGTCGCCACGCTGACGACGCCCTGGTCGGCCTGGGCCGCCGTCTGGGCAAGAGGTGTGACAGGTACGCCCGCCAGCGCGGATGGGACCGCGTCGGCCGGAAACAGCAGCGTGCGGCGCACGATCGGCGACTCCAGCTCCGCGTCGAATCCCTGCACGCGCAGATAGAGCCGGTCCCAATTGAGCGCGACACCCAGCTCGTAGTTCATCAACTGGTCCTGCAGGAACAGACCCGTGGTCGTGTAGCGCGAGCCGTTTGGATAGAGGGCACGCTGCTGGACGGTGATGGCCGAGGCGGGATCCGTCTCGTCGCGGCGCGCGTCGACGTGCTCGTCGTACACCTCGCCGCCGAACACCAGAGCGTGTCGTGACCCAAGGTGCGCGCCCGCCTGCATCGCGTAACCACGCGCGTTAACCCCCACCTCGTCTACGACGACTGGATCCGTCGGAAGGAGGTTCTGACGTGTGGACCCGTCGTCTTGCGCGTTCACCGAGAACGTGGCGCTCAACCAATCGAGCCGGGCGATGTCCAGACGTTCGTAGCGCGCGTACAGCAGCTGCAGGCGTTGCGGATCGAACGCGGACTGCAGCCGCCCGAGGCCGCCCCACAGATCCTTGTAACCGTGGACCTTGTCTTGGTCGCTCCGTTGGTACCACGCGGTGAGGTTCTGATCGGTCCCAAGACGCGCCGTGCCCTTGGCGGAGATCGCCGACTGCGTGAAGCCCGTGTCCAGATGACGATCGCCGAGCAAGCCGTCGATCTGGTCGTCGTTCAGACCGAACAGACGGTGCAAGACGTGATGAGAGTCGCGTCCATCCCCGGCGCGCAGATCGCCAAGCTCCCGGCGTGAGACGCCCAGCATGGCCGCGGAGGAACACCGATCCGTCCGCGCCGCGCGACTCGTCGGCGCTTGCCGCGAACAGGTCGACGGCCCCCGTCGTCATCCAGCCGCCGTTCGTGCTGAAGTGGACGTCCGGCGTCACCACCTGGATAGCCCCGCCCATCGCGTCACTGCCAAACTGCGCGCTGGCGGGCCCGAGCATGGCCTCGATACGCTCGCCCTGGCTGGGATCGACGAGCGCGAGGTACTGGTTCGGTCCCGAACGAAAGGTCGTGTTGTTCAAACGCACGCCGTCGACGAGGTTGAGTACCTGATATCCGGTGAGGCCGCGGAGAAATGGGGATACCTGGCCGTAGGTGCTCTGCTGCACCATCACGCCGGCCGCCCCTTCAAGGGCATTGCCGATGGTGGCCAGCGGCCGCTGGCGGAAGTCGCTTGCCGTGCGCACCGTCACGATAGGCCCTGTGCGATCGACGTCGGTCATCGTGCCGCGCTCGGCGGTGACGGTGACCTCGCTCTGAAACGGCGCGAGGCCGAGCACGACGCGCACTGGATCCGCTCGCGCACCGTCGAGATCGAATCGCCCGCGGCGATTCTCGAACGGGTAGGCGCTGACGTCCAGCCAATACGAGCCCGGCGGTAACACGTCGAGGGCGAACGATCCATCGGCCGCCGTCGCCGTGTCCTGGAGCGGCGCGCCCTGCGCCGTCCGGACCGTCAGCCGCGCCCCCGAGACGGCACCGCCCGACTTATCAACGACAACGCCGTGGTGCCAACGCGTCCCTTCTTGCGCTTGTGCTAGGTCGACGCGCAAGAGCGGGATCAGCGCAAGGCCGATCCCGAAGAGCAGACGTGTGGATAGTGTGGACATCGGACCCCGCAAATTGAAGCGGAGTCGAAGACTACAGGTCGGAGGTAACAGAAATCCGACAGCGAGGTCACGCGGATACAAACTCTGCGCAACATTTCGTGCAGCACGTGCCGGCTATGGCAGAGCTTTTGAGGCTCACCCGAGCCGTAGATCTCGTGATAGAGCTTGATGCCGTTCACGTCAGCGTAGCCGCTTCTCGCCGGTGTCATTTCCGCCTCCGTTGCTGGGCGCTGCTCGGAGCCTGCGCGGCCTCATAGCGGTCGTGATGGCGCCACCAGCTATAGCGTGGGCCTTTCGGCCATCCTTCGGGAGAGACCTCCCAGTCTTCCTGCCGGCCGTAGGGCGTGATGTCGAGGTAGCTGAAGCTCGAGCCTATGTGCTCGACACCGCGCTGGTCGGTGAAATAGGTGTGGTACACCTCGTCACCGTCGCGGAGGAAGACGCTCATGCCGAACATTTCACCATCCTGATAGACACCCGCTTGCGGGCTCTCGGGCCCGACGCCGAAGTCGTGGTTGAAGTCGCTCCCGTACGAGGAGTACCAGGGCATCGTCCATCCCATTCGTTTCTTGAATGGCTCGATCCTCTCGAGCGGCGCCCGCGACACGAGCACGCGCGTAATGTCGCGGGCATGCAAGTGGGCGGGGTGGCCCATGTTGTCGACCACCAGCGAGCAGCCGTCACAGCCCTCCGTCTGATTCGGGCCGAACATGAAGTGGTAGAGGACGAGCTGATGGCGGCCGTCGAACAGATCCACGAGCGTCGCTTTGCTCTGTGGTCCTTCGAAGACGTACTTCTTCTCGATCTTGACCATCGGCAACCGGCGACGCTCGGCGTTCAACGCATCCCCCGCACGGGTGTGCGCCTTTTCCTTCGCGAGGAGCGCCTCGCGCGCTGCACGCCACTCCTCCCGCGACACCACCTTGGGTAGGCTTCTCGGCTCGGTCATTGTCTCAACTCCTTGCACATACATGCCCCCCTCCCGGGATGGTCATACTCCGCTCGTCCCGAACTTGCTCCAGGCTGAGCTGTTGCGTGAGGTGCAGCGCGCGGCCAGGCACGTCCGAGGCTAAAATCCTCCCATATTTCTGGAGGTGCCCATGCGTCGGACGATGATAGTCGTTCTTCTGCTCCTCTCCGGAGCTGTCCTATCCGCCCATATTCCCATGACGCCGTTCATCGAAAGAATTGTGAAGCCAGATCAACTGGACGAGGTGATCGGCGAGGCAGACGTGCTGTTCGTCGCCGCGCCGCACACAGAGAGAAGCCACCACATGATCGGCCCTGCTCAATTCGCGCGCATGAAACAGGGCTCGTATTTCATTGCCGTGAGCCGCGGGGCCCTCTATGACCTGGAAGCTTGACAACGTGATCATCACGCCGCACATTGCCGGCCGCTCGGATCTGGATCGCGAGCGGATGTCCGGTACGGTCAAGTCCAACATTCGGCGCTTTGCCGAGGGCTTGCCGCTGATCAATGTGGTCGACAAACGCAAAGGCTATTAATGGCCTGTATCCGCTGAATCAGTAGCGCGCGGGGATAGAGGAGGTGTAGCGAGGGGCCTTCAGAGCCTGTGAAGAATTCACGTAGGGGCCGCCTTCAGGCGGCCCATTGCCGGCGAGTTTGGGCCCTGTCGGCCATGCAGGTCCGCCTGAAGGCGGACCCCACGAATGTGTTCACACGCTCTTCAGGCCCTCGCTACGGACAGGGGAGAGCGCGGTCCAATACGTGACTGATTCAGCGGTTACAGTCCACCAGGGTTCCATCCAATCAGGCCTCGCTCCCGTCCGCGGCATACAGCACAAGATGAGCACCTTCCTCGCCACTCGTGATGTGCAGCGCGCTGGCACCCCGTTCACGCTGCTCCAGAAATCGGGTGATGCCTCGCAGTACGGGTGATTGACCTCGTCGACGATAGTGCGGATGTTGGCCGGATCGGCCGCCAGGCCCCAGTGGTTCTCGATCGTCACGCGGATGTCCCGCGCTCCGCCGGCGTCGGCCATCTCCTTGTACGACTCGATCGTGGCGGCGAGCATCGGCACCACGTCGATGTTGCGGGGGTAGCCGTCGCCCGGGCCGCGGGCGATGGCATTCGGCCGGATGCTGGGCCCGAGTGCCCGCGGCGAGTTCATCCGCATCGACTTGATGCCGAGGACGGCACAGCCTTCCAGCCACCGCTTGGCCATGGCGACGCCGGCCTTGCGCCGCGCGTCTGCCTCGGGCGAGCCGTACGAGGCAAGCTCAAACGGGGCGTTGTTGGAGATGTGCTGCACCTTCGTCCCCGTCTTGACGAGGATGTTGGCCAGCGTGTCCAGCCACTTCCGGCCGGACGGGCTCAGGGGGTCGAAGCCGCCGGGCCGGCCGTTCTCCGGCGGGAAGAACATCGAGTCGTCGGTCACGTCGCCGAACAGCGCGGAGCGCATGTCCATCCGGGTCACGCCGGGGAACGTGTCCTTGGTGAACTGCGGGAAGTCGAGCAACGTGATCTCGCCGTACTTCGCTTTCATCTCCGGGGCGCTCGGCAGGTGCGCCCGCGCGGCCCGTGCCTTCTCGGCCACGGCCAGGGCCTCGGCCGCATTCGGATCGGCGGCGACCGCCTCGGCGTCTTCCGGAAAGTCTCCCCGTCTGCGGCCAACCGCTCGAGCGGTCCCGCCTCCACCGGTCGATGACGCCGTGCGTTGCTTGAACAGCGGCCGTAGCGGATAGGTGTTGCTGGCGAGGCGATCGAGCGCGGCCTTGCGCGCCTGTTCCTGTGCGGCCGCGGCCTCGCGCGGCGAGCGCAGGAGGGCGGCGGCGGTGACGCCTGCGCCGGCACTCTTGAGGAAATGACGACGGTCCAACTCGTTGAGGTCCGTAGGGGTGGTGTCCACGTATATGTTCTCCCAGGACGCGTGTCCCTCATGCGGCGCGCCGCACCCCGCCGAGGCGGCCCGCTGGTGTGCGCGACGTGCCATGCGTATGTACGTGCCATGGATACGACGCACCGTCGCGGAGCGTGTCGTCAGAGCGAAGGGACGCGCGGGGCCGCGGCTCGAGTCAAGGCGCGAGGCGTCTCGCGACCGGCGGTGATCCATTCAGGACCTCCGCCGGAGCGGCTGCAGCTCGAACCGGCGGACGAGGATCTCGAAGCCTTCCGATTCCAGAAGGATCTTGCCGGCGGAGGGGAGCGCATCGTAGCACTCGTTGACCGTGACGCCGTTCACGATGTTGGTGATCCGATCGCCGTCGCAGATGCATTCGACGCGCGTCCACTCGCCCAGCGGGCTTTCGACGTCCCACCGCCCGCGCGTGTCGATCACCTCGTCGAACTCCGGATCGTGCTCCGACCACCAGAACTGCTTGCCCGAGTACACCGTCGGCGTTCCGCCCTTCTTCCAGCGGGTGCGGTCGTCCGGGCCCAGCGTCGTGTCACTGGTGATGGTCACCGGAATGATCGAGCCGTCCTCGTCTTTGCCGCGAATGACGATGAAGTCGCCGACACACCCTTGGGCGATCTGGCACTCGATGGAGCCATCCAGGGGCTGCGATTGCCGTCCGGACCCACGGCGTGCAGCAGGATGCCGGAGTTCCTCACCGTCTTGGCGCCGTACGTGTTCTCTCCCCACGTGTACTCGACCACGAGGTGATAGTCCCTGTAGGCCTGGCGCGTGCCCAGGTA
>WHTT01000078.1 GCA_009377605.1 Luteitalea sp. | reverse complement strand
GAAATTCCTGGACGCTGTCGAGGCTGCCCGTCAACAGTCGAGCGCCGCGCTCGTAGCCGTTGCCCATATACGGCTGGTCGACCCGTGAGGCGTCGATGCCGTCGATGGTGAAGCTATTGTGGACGCCGTGAAGCCCATTGAACGTGAGGTCCGCGATGAAGCTACTGCGCGCGACGGCGCCAGGCGTCAGCAAGCTGAACCGCGCGTAGTCGCGGCCGTTGATGGGCAGCTCGGTGAGATGCTTCGTGTCAAAGCGACTACCCAGCTCCGAGGTCGCGGTGTTCACGACAGGCGCCTCGGCGGTCACGGTAATGCCCTCTTCGAGGCCGGCGGGCCGCAGCGTGAAGTCCACGTCAATGGTCTGACTCACGGCGAGCTCGATCCCGTCGCGTGTCACCGGCGCGAATCCTTGCATCTCGACCGACAGCGTGTAGGGCGCGGCCGCCAGGCTCGAAAACAGATAGCGCCCGGCCTCGTCAGTGACCGCCACGCGCGTCGCGCCGGTCCGGACGTTGACGACGGTCACCGTGACACCCGGCAGGACGCCGCCCGTCGCATCGCTGACGACACCGCGGATTCCTCCCATCGTGCTCTGGGCAGAGGCTTCGGGAGCCGTTGGAAGAACAAGCACAAGCACGCTCACGATGAATCGGAGCGCGAGAGCCGAAAAGGCGCAACACTTCATGCAACACCTCGTCCGGTGGGCAGTGTGAGGAACGATGACGTCATGCTCTACGGCAGAGACTCATATGACGTGCGCGTGACAACTTACCACAGCCGAGCAAGCTCATGACGGCGCGCCGTTTTGGCCAGCAGAACGTGTTCCGGCGTGTGTTGATTGTGCGATCATCACGCACCTATGTCGGCACCGTGGGCCAAACCTGGACGCTCTCGCCCAGCACCGTCGTCGACACGACCGCCGGGTATTCGCTGCTCGATCTCGCCACCCGCCCGCCGGACTACGGCACGAACTACGGCCTCGACGTGCTCGGCATCTCCGGCACCAACGGCTCAGACGTCAGGCAGAGCGGCTTTCCCGAGCTCGTCACCGGTTACACCGCGCTCGGCAACGACGATGCGATCTTCCCCAGCTTCTACACCTGGTCGAAGAGTATGAATATGGCCGACGAGGATGGCTGGGTGGCGCTGCTCTACAACTCGCCGAGCCAGTTCGAGCGGAACTATGCTCTCGCCGGCTTCGACCGCACGCACAACTTCCAGATGGCGTGGGCGTACGAGCTGCCGTTCGGACGATCGGCGAACGGCAGCCTGTCACAGCTCATCCGCAACTGGTAGGTGAACGGCACGTTCAGCGCCGCCTCTGGACGTCCTCGCACGGTGACCGCCGATGAGACGTCGCTCGACGCGCGCGGCAATGAGCAAACGGCAGATCAGGTGGCCCAAGGACGGCAAACCTCAGGCTTCGAAGGCCGGCCCGACGAGAAGTACTACGACCCCTCGGCGTGGGCACCGGTCGGCGCGCAGCGGTTCGGCACGAGCGGCCGCAACAGCGTCCGGGCCCCCGGCTTCTGGAACCTGAATCTCTCGCTCTTCCGCACCTTCGACATCGGCCAGACGGCACGGCTACAGTTCCGCGCCGAGGCGTTTCATCTCACCAACCATCCGCAGTGGGGTAACCCGAACCTGGACGTGAGTAGCCCTAACTTCATGGAGATCACCAGTGCGAGCGGCAACCGCAGCATCCGTCTCAGCACGCGCTTGACCTTCTGATCGGCACTACGGACTATCCGCTCGCGTGCGCCGCTTTCTCCATTCGCCCGCAAGCATGCTGTACACGACTAGGTCGACGTAGTGGTCGTAGAGCCACTCGGACTCGCGCCGGATCCCCTCTCTGGTGAAACCGAGGCGCTCGGGGATGGCGCAGCTCCGTCGGTTCCCCGTCGCACATGCGACCTCAACACGGTTCAAGCCCAGCTCACCGAAGACATGCTCGAGCAGGACCGCGCAAGCGCGTGTCACGATGCCGCGCCCTTGTGCCCCTTCGGCAATCCAGTAGCCGATGCTCGTCGCTCGATTGGGCCAGTCGATCTTGTGGAGGCCGAGACCGCCGACCAAGCGGCTCTCGTGACGCAACCCGCACGCGAAGCCATTGCGCGCCGCGAACGCCTGCAGGCTCATCCGAATGAAGGCGCGGGTGTCCTCGGCGCGGCGGCTCGCGTCGAGCCACGGCAGCCACCGGCGCAAGTAGGTGCGGTTCGCATCGATGGCCGTGAAGAGCTCCTCCGCATGGTGCTCTTCGAGCAGCTCGACCGATGTCTCGTCGTCGATTGTCAGCGCGAACATGCAGACCTCCGGCGCCCGATGCAGTTCGTTCCCCATGCAGTTCGAACCTAATCGTAACCCCATGTGGTAAGCTGTGCGCCGCCTGTGGAAGCCCTCGCTCGGGCATTGAGGAGGCTCTATGCTGCTGTGGCTCGACACCCCGCTCGTCTCCTGTATCCCTGCGCCTGTCATCCAAGCTGACCAACTGGAAGAAGACGACACGGAAGATCTCGACGACGAGGACGCGGACGAGATGGACGATGACGCCGACGACGACGAGGAGGAGGACGACGACGACGACGAGGAGGCGGAGGAGGGCGACGAGGAAGACGAGGAGGAGGACGATGGTAAAGACGCAACGGCGGCGTGGCCCTCCGGCATCCTCGGCTTTCGCAGCCCTCTCCGCGCCATCGCGCCGCTAGCCTTCCACGCTATTCGGGACCGGAGCTGAGCAGTACGCCTTCACGAGGCCGGCTTCGCCGCATCGCGCGGTGGTCGACCCACCTCGATGAGCGTCTTCGTTTGCAGTAAATCTCAATCGCCTTGGGACAGGTGACGCTCGATGGCGACATGAGCGCAGGATGACACAACGCTTGACCCTGTCCCTGTGCGGTGACGTCATGACCGGACGTGGCGTCGACCAAATTCTGCCGCATCCAAGTGATCCAGCGATCCATGAGCCCTACGTACAAGACGCGCGTGAGTATGTTGCGCTCGCCGAAGCGGCCAATGGCCCGATTCCCCGGACCGGCGATCCAACGTACCTCTGGGGCGACGCGCTCGACGAGCTCGACGAGGCTGGCCCTCAGGTGCGGATCATCAATCTCGAGACCGCCGTCACGTGCGAAGACTCTCACTGGAAAGGCAAGGGCATCAACTACCGCATGCATCCTCAGAACATCGAGTGTCTGACGGCGGCGCGCATCGATGTCTGTGTGCTGGCAAACAATCACGTCCTCGACTACGGGTACGCGGGCTTGAGCGACACGGTCACGCTGCTACGCCGACACGGCCTCGAGACGACGGGCGCCGGCGAGAACGCCGCAGGCGCGCGCCAACCCGCCCTCGTCGATGTCGACGGCCGGCGCGTCATCCTTCTCTCCCTCGGCGCGACTTCGAGCGGCATTCCGCCGGCATGGGCCGCGACAACGGATCGACCAGGCGTGGATCTGATCGATGATCTTTCTGAGGACACGGCCCGTGGAATCGTCGAACGGGTCCGGCGTGTCAAGCGCTCCGGTGACATCGCAGTGGCATCGATTCATTGGGGAAGCAACTGGGGATACGACATCGAAGATGAGCAGATCCAGTTCGCCCACTGGCTCGTCGACGGAGGCGTCGACATCATCTATGGCCATTCATCCCATCATCCGAGGCCGATCGAGGTCTACAACGGCAAGCTGGTGCTGTATGGGTGCGGCGACCTGATCAACGACTATGAGGGCATCAGCGGCCACGAAGAGTTCCGGGGCGATTTGGCGCTGATGTACTTCCCTATCGTCGACAACACCACCGGACGGCTGCACGAGCTTCGGCTCAGCCCGATGCAGATCGTCAAGATGCGGCTGAGCCACGCCTCGGCGCAGGACTCTGCCTGGCTGGTGGATGCAGTCAGCCGCGCTTCCGCGCCGTTCGATTCACGTGTCACGCTCGCTGCGGAGAATCGGCTGGAGCTATCGTGGAAGTCGCAAGAGTGACGCGCTCGAGGGCAGGCCTAACTGGACAGCATTGGGAGTACACTGAACGCTCACGTATGAGCGTCGCGCATCCTAGCCCCGGTGTCGTCAGGGTAGCTCTGTTCTTTCTGGCGCTGGTCTGGCTCTCCGAATCGTTCTCTGCAAACGGCAGCAGCACTCTTCCGAAGGTCGAGAACGTCAGCCTCCAGCCGCTCGCGGCTCAAGTGACGCGCGTGGTCGAAGCCCTCGACTATCTCGGCGTGCCGCTCAGTGCCGCCGAGAAGCGCTCGCTCGAGGCCGCCCTGGACCATGATGACGAGAAACGTGCCGTGCTCGCGCTGCAGGACGTGCTCGATCGCCACTGCCTCGTCGACATCCACATCAATCCAGAGAGCCGTGTCAGGGTGACGCAGGGACCAGCGCGTCCCGAGCTAATGCAGAATGGCTGGCGCACTTTCCTCGTCAAAGTGCGGAACGAAGCTGGCGTCACGGCGCCGTTGGGCGCGGACAGCCCGCAGGCGAAACCCGTCTTCTCGCGTGGACCGGATGGCTCCAGCATGAACCCGCGTCCGCCGCAGACGATCGCACGGCGCGATGTGGCGGACCGTTGGCTCGATCTCAGCATGTTCGACAAGCCCCCCCTGGCGCCAACGCTCTCCGGCCTCGAGCTCGAGTATCGAATCATTCAGCTCTATAGCCGAGACGCCGGCAAGCGCGAAGCCGTCCTCGGCTTCGACGTGGGCCAGGGCACTCAGGACATTGGCTTTCGCAACAATGCCCCAATCCTCTTCGACGCCCGGCCCTCCGTGGACGTCACGCTTCGCGTGCTCGACGAACAGGAACGGCCGACGACAGCTTCGTTCGTGATCAAAGATGCGCTGGGACGCGTCTACCCGTCCCCTGCCAAGCGTCTGGCGCCGGATTTCTCCTTTCACCCGCAGATCTATCGAGAAGACGGCGAGCGGGTCACCCTGGCGCCTGGCGATTACATCGTCGAGTACACCCGCGGCCCGGAGTACGTCACCAAGCGCCAGGCGCTGTCGGTCCGCGAGGGCGACGGGCAGACCGTCACCTGCCGGCTGCAGCGTTGGATCGACGTCTCGCGCCTGGGTTGGTACTCCGGCGATCACCATGTGCACGCCGCCGGCTGCCTCCACTACGAGACGCCAACGATTGGCGTCTTCCCGAAGGACATGATTCGTCACATCGTCGGCGAAGGCCTGAACGTCGGTGCGATTCTCACGTGGGGCCCTGGCTACTATTTTCAAAAACAGTTCTTCGAGGGCCGCGACCATCGGCTCTCGACGCCCGAGCACCTGATGCACTACGACGTGGAGGTCTCCGGCTTCCCCTCCAGCCATGCGGGCCATCTCGTGCTGCTGCGCCTGACGGAGCCGGAGTATCCGGGAACCGCCGTCATCGAGGATTGGCCATCGTGGACGCTGCCCATCCTGCGATGGGGAAAGGCACAGAATGCGGTGGTTGGCTTTGCACACTCGGGGTGGGGCCTCGAGGTCGAAGATACGACCATTCCGACCGACGAGGTCCCAAAGTTCGACGGCATCGGCGCAAACGAATATATCGTCGCCGTCGCGCACGATCTGGTGGACTTCATCTCGACCGTCGACACGCCGGCCCCGTGGGAGCTCAATATCTGGTACCACACGCTCAACGCCGGCTTCCGCACGCGGATCAGCGGTGAGACGGACTTTCCGTGCATCTATGGTGACCGCGTAGGACTGGGTCGCAGCTACGTGAAGGTCGCTGGAGAGCTGAGCTACGATGCGTGGGTCGATGGTATCCGGCACGGTCGGGCGTATGTCTCCGACGGCAAGAGTCATCTTCTCGACTTCCGCGTCAACGACCAGCCGGTCGGTGCGGGGCGTAGCGAGTTACGGCTGGACGGTCGATCCACCTTACGCGTGACGGCACAGGTGGCAGCCAGGCTCGACGAAGCGCCAAACGCGGTCGTGCGAAGTACTCCGCTCGCCGAGAAGCCGTATTGGGATCTCGAACGAGCGCGAGTCGGTAACACGCGGGAGGTGCCGGTCGAGCTGATCGTCAACGGCCAAGCGGTCGCCACGAAGAACGTCCTCGCCGATGGCAAGCTGCGCGCGGTGTCATTCGAGGCGCCTATCGCTCGAAGCAGCTGGGTTGCCCTGCGCATCCTCCCCTCTTCGCATACGAATCCCATATTCGTCCTCGTAGGCGGGAAGCCTATTCGCGCGTCACGGCGCAGCGCCGAGTGGTGCTTGAAAGCGGTCGATCAATGCTGGAGGCAGAAGGCGCCGCAGATCGCCGAGGAGGAGCGCGACGAAGCGGCCAAGGCCTACGAGCATGCACGCGAGGTCTATCGGCGGATTCTAGCGGAGAGCGGGACACAGTAGCGACGTCATTCGGGGCCAGACACCCAGACTCTAGAGGCACCGCGCACGCGGCTCATGCGGGCATGGCGTCAGGCGAGAAGGGCTCCACAGGCAAACGGCGACCCGATGAGCTAATGGACCGCAACAAGACTCAACGCGAGCCCGTTCAGTCTGGCATGATCGCTGCGGTGGTATCTTCCGAGGTTGACTATGCGAGAAATACGGTGAGACTGACGGGCAACTCCAGCTCCTCAGTGAGCCCATCGTCGCTGGCTCCTTCCCCGTGACGTGCGATGGACTATGTCCAACGCGGGCCGCCGGATCGTGACTTCGCGGTGGTGTGAACCAACCGCCAGCTCACCATGTCTTGTCGCTTTGCAAAGTGCAGAACTGGCGCACCCGCCACCGCGTCAGCGGGGGCCGCCAGTTGGAGGCCGATCGGATCGGCCATCGTGTTCACGAAGATCTCAGCAGAGGCCGCTCGCAGGGGCCACGGGGGATGATGGATGTCGACCGTGAACGTCTTCCCCTTCGCGTCGACCGTGTACAAACAGTAGCGCTCGGTCAGGAAGTATTCGAGCGATCCCTCCCGCGCGTGAAACACGGGTCCAGCCGGCCGGTACGTGGCAACGAGCCGTGCCGCTCGGCTCCCGTGGCGTTGGCTGACGTAGTGAATCTCGTCACCTCGCTGCTCAACGTGCATCGACGCCCAGTGGTACGGTAAACGAAACAGCGCTCGGCCCACACTCACGGCGGGCCGGTTGCTAGCATCCAAGCTAAAGAAGTACACGCCGGGCTTCTCGCCAATCCGCACGTACGTACGCACGTTCAGCTCGGGAAACGCAGAGAGCCAAGGTAGTGCCGGTACACCGCGCGGCGCAACGTTGGTCATGCGAAACGGCACGACTCCGAGCCATGCGCGGCCGTCGAACACGTCGAGCTCGAGACGCGGCGGAATGACGGCCGCCAGGCGCGGTGGATCCACTGCCCAGTGCGCAAACAGGAGGTCATGCCACGTCTGCCGCATGATCCATGGGCCGCGAGGCATCGTCCACGGCCGGTGCCCGACCTCGTCCAGAATCCGATAATTGAAGTCGTGAGACATCGGTAGGTCAGGATGACCCGGCCGCAAGGCTACTGACTGCATGGGTTCAGGCTGGCCCCAAAAGACTTGCGCTCCCAACCGAGGTGATCCGAAGCCGGCTCCGCACGGCTCCAAGGGGGCCGACGTCGACCGGCACGCCGTCACGGAAGGCAATCACCTGTTTCGAGAACGGCGAGACACGACCGCCCGGTGTAAGGATGCCAACGAGGTTCAGCGGATCCGCGCTGCTCACGAGGACCAGCTCCCCAGAGGTGGGCATGCGGCGGGCGGCGCGAAGCGCATCCACTGCACCCGACAGCGCATATTGCTCGCCGACGAAGCCGTCGACGAACCGGCCGCCGCGGATCTCGCCGCGCGCCTCGAGACGACGGTAGATGCCAAGCAGCACGCGCCACGGTGGCGCCTGCGCCTCACGGGCCAACAGGTCACGAAAGACGACGCCGTACCGACGGAGGAACTGCCAGGCGCGAGACTCAGTCTTGAGCTCCGGCGACATGTCCGACGCCTCACCGCCCCAGAGCGCCCATCGTCCCACCGGCATCAACCGGGGCACCAATCGTCCGCCGCGTATGAGACGCAGCCGTCCGCTCGCCGCCCTTCGTTGGTGCTGGGGCTGCAGCAGCACGCGGAGCCCGGCAATGCCGTCACCGGTCACCAGGCCGCGCGCAACGAGCTCCCAAAGCGCCTCTTCGGCGGCCGCTGCCATCAGTCCCGTCCCGCGCGCCAGATCCGTGATGAACGATGCCCCTCGCTGCTCGAGATGGGCAGCCACTGCTGTTGCCTCGCGCGAGAGTCCTTCCGCACGCGACCACGTGCCTTGCTGATCGTCCAGAAAGCCGGTAAGGTTCTCGCGCAGCACGAAGGCGAGCGGCGCCTGACGTGTAGGCGCGGAGACGACGCGCCGTGATCGGCCACTGATGGGCCGCGCGCTACTGGTCAGCCCCTGCACTTCCTCCGGAACTTCTCGGCGCGACAGCCTTCCCCAGGCGACAACGCCCGCGAGGCAGAGCTGCTCCAGATCGGCGGCATCGTAATCGGCGACCCGCGCTGGTAGCACCCACTGCTCCCAGGCCGGCGCGGGCAGCTCCACGCCCTGGAGTTGACGGATCACCTCCAGGAGCCCGTCGCGACCATGCATCTGGGTTCCCGGTGCGACGTGCTGCCAGCGCAAGAGGAAACGGATGAAGTCGGCTGCGGTCACCGGCTCGATCTCGCGCCGCAGCCGACCCAAGGTAAGACGATGGATGCGGGCCAGGAGGCGCCGCTCGCACCACTCGACCTCGTTCGGACCGCACGCGGTCGTAAAGCGACCACGCAGCACCACGCCGCGCCCTTCGAGCCCGGCAAGCGCAATCTCGACGAGGGAGCGTGGCAAGCTGCTTCGCTCCGCCAGCGCCTCCACCGACACGGGACCGAGCGCGTCGAGCCACCCTTGTACCATCGCCTCCACTGCTTCGCTCTCGCGCGGCCGGCCGATGTTGGGTGGCACGACCAGCTGAGCATCCAGCTCCACCTGGCCGAGCACCGCTTCCACGGCGGGAAGCCGCTCGACCGCGACCAGCGCCCGCGAGCGGGCGCCATCACGGCTCCAGCTCGCGATTGCTGCGCGCCGAGTCTCCCGGAGCTCTTCTACATATCCCAGCCACGGCTCCGCATCGTCGAGCCGCAAGAGCCCCACCGTGTGCAAGAAGTCGTGCAGCTCGTCGGCGTCGCGAACATCGGGCCACGCCTGTGCCGATACGGTCGCAATGGCTTCCGGATCCAGCCGACCGATGCCGCCCGCGAGATCATCGTCCATCCGCCGCAAGGAAACCGCCCTCGCCCGCCGCTCTTCGAGCGGCGCGTCATCCAAGAACGCGTACGGGTTCGCGTTGAGAATCTCGTGCGACATCGGCGATGGCGCAGGTGTGTCGACGGTCACCGCACGAATCTCGCCTCCCCCGATGGCAGCGACGATCTCCCGTAGGCCGTCGAGATCCATGGCCTCGTGCAGGCAATTGAGGATCGTCTCGTTCACGAGCGGGTGGTCCGGCGGTTCAATCGGTCCGGCATGGTTGTCTTGACACGCGACCTGCCCCGGAAAGACCGCAGCGAGCAGGTCGTCCGCACGCATCCGCTGGAGCGGCATTGGAACCCGGCGCCCCCCTTCGTGCCGCCGAATGGCGAGCGCACGCGTCGCGTTCCAGCGCCAACGATTCGTGAACATGGGTGACACCAGCATCGCCTGCACGAGATCTTCGCGAAGCGTCGCCAAGCGAATCATGCTGAACGTGCTGTCGATCGGGAAGGAGTGCTGTTCGCCGAGCGACAACACCACGCCGTCGTCGGTCGCCGCGGCCTGCAACTCGAAGTCGAAGGTCACGCAGAAGCGCTTGCGCATCGTGAAGCCGAGCGCCCGGTTGATGCGGCCGCCAAACGGCGTGTGAAGGACGAGCTGCATGCCGCCCGACTCGTCGAAGAACCGCTCCGCCACCACGGTCCGCACACTGGGCACCACGCCGAGCATGCGCACCGTTGCAGCCACGTAGTCGACGATCTGCTCCGCCCCGGCGCGCGTTACCCCACTCTCCTGTTCCAGCCAGGCCACTGCCGCGTCGCGGTCGGCAAGCCGCGACGCCACACCCTCGCGCAGGTCTGAGACTGCTTGGCTCATCTCGCGTGTGCGGGCGGGCGCCTCACCGAGCCAGAAGGGAACGTTCGGCGGCGCTCCTTTCGCATCCTCCACGCGCAAGCGGCCAGACTCGACGCGCCGGATGCGCCACGATTGGTTGCCCAGGAGAAAGATGTCACCCGCCATCGACTCCACGGCAAAGTCCTCGTTGACCTTGCCGACGAACGTGCCCGCTGGCTCCTCGATGACGTCGTAGTCGGCCATGTCAGGGATCGCGCCGCCCGAGGTGATGGCGGCAAGCCTGGCGCCGCGCCGCCCGCGCAGGCGTCCTTGCACCCGGTCGCGATGGAGATACGCCGACCGCCGCCCACGGCCAGTGGCAATACCTTCGCTCAGCATCGCGACCACCGCATCGAACTGCTCGCGCGAGAGACGCCGGAACGGGTACGCGCGGCGAACCATGTGCCACAGCTCTTCTTCGCCGATCTCCCCCGTCGCGGCCACCGCCACGATCTGTTGCGCGAGGATATCGAGCGGTGTCTCCGGAATGAGGAGGCGATCCAGTTCGCCCGTGCGAACGGCGCGAAGCGCAGCCGCACACTGGACCAGCTCGTCGCGGGTCAGCGGATAGAGAATGCCCTTCGGGACAGCGCCCAGCCAGTGGCCGGAGCGGCCGACACGCTGGAGTAATGTGGCAAGCTGACGTGGGGCCCCGATATGACAGACGAGATCGACGTGTCCGATATCGATGCCGAGCTCGAGCGACGCCGTCGCAACGACAGCGGCGATCT
Source organism: Luteitalea sp. (assembly GCA_009377605.1). Taxonomy (NCBI): domain Bacteria; kingdom Pseudomonadati; phylum Acidobacteriota; class Vicinamibacteria; order Vicinamibacterales; family Vicinamibacteraceae; genus Luteitalea; species Luteitalea sp. The sequence goes on along the minus strand of WHTT01000078.1, from coordinate 18,299 downwards.
CGCCGCTCTTCAGGCGTTCTTCGGCGCTCAAGCGCGTGGCGCGCGACAAGCTGCCGTGGTGCGTGGCCACGCGCTCGGTGCCCAGTCGCTCGCTCAGCTCGTGCGCGACGCGCTCCGCCTGACGACGCGTGTTCACGAAGACCAGCGTGGCGCGGTGTGCCTGCACTTGCGCGACCACACGGTCGTAGATCTCCGCCCATAGCTCCTGCGTCGCGATAGGACCGAGCTCTTGGTCGGGCACATCGATCGCGAGGTGGAGCGCACGTCGGTGGCCGACGTCGACGATTGCACACGCCGGCGGCGCCTCTTCGCCCGAGGCGGCCACGCCGACGAGCAGGCGTGCAACGTCCTCGATGGGCTTCTGCGTCGCGCTCAGGCCGATCCGCTGGAGTGGCGCGCCCCTGAGCGCATCCAGCCGCTCGAGCGACAGCGCCAGATGCGAGCCGCGCTTGTCACCGGCCGAAGCGTGAATCTCATCGACGATCACCGTGCGCGCATCGGCGAGGAAACGCCGGCTCCCTTCCGCCGTCAGCAGGATGAAGAGCGACTCCGGTGTCGTGATCAAGATGTGCGGCGGCCGGCGAAGCATCCGAGCGCGGTCTCGCGCAGCGGTATCACCGGTGCGCACAGCCACCCGGATCTCCGGGAGCGGCAGCCCCCGCAGGGCGGCCTCCTCCGCAATGCCGCGGAGCGGCTCCTGCAGGTTCTTCTCGATGTCGTTGCTCAGCGCCTTGAGTGGCGACACGTAGACAACGGCGGTGCGATCGTCGAGCGTCCCGGCGAGCGCCTGTTCGACCAGGCCATTGATCGACCAGAGAAACGCAGCCAGGGTCTTGCCAGATCCCGTCGGTGCTGCAATCAATGTATGCCGGCCCGAGGCGATCTCCCGCCACCCGGCGGCCTGGGGTGGCGTGGCCTCGCCGTAGCGTTGCGTGAACCAGTCAGCGACGAGCGGATGGAAAGGAATCATGCCTCTCTAATTATGACCTCGATTCAGGGAACACTCACCAGCGCAACTTCGGTCCTCATGATAGCCGGATCGCGACCTCAGCCGACGCGTGCCGCACATCAACCGTCCCGATCGATCGGTTGGGCGTAAACGCGTTATCCTATCCAAAACGCGCCTTGGTGACATGGCCCTCTACTCGCTATCCGGGACGCTGTTCAAATACGTGCTACTCCAGGTGCCCGGCTGGGTTCTCGCCGTGGCTGTCGGGTGGCTTTTCGTACGGCGGTTCGACGTGCCAGTGTGGGCGGGTGTCGTACTGGTGAGTCTCTGGATCGCCAAGGATTTTGCGCTGTTCCCCTACATGCGCCGCTTCTACGAATCGACAGTCAGCGAGCCGCGCATCGTTGGCGACGCCGGGGTTGCGGTCACCAACCTGGATCCCCATGGGTTCGTACGTATCCACGGAGTGCTGTGGCAGGCGGAGGCTGGCTCGGACAGGCACATCGCGGAAGGCTGCGGCGTCTGCGTCCGCGATATCCGCGGCCTGTTGCTCGTGGTCGATGCCCTGCCGGAGCCATACAGCGCACTCGTGCGGCGGGCCTCCCCTGCGGCCAGACGCCGCGACGAGGAGACGCAGGAACGCTCGTACCACCGATCTGGGTAGGGTGGCCACGTCCACAGGCGTGTCATCCCTTCACGACAGCCACCGGACGAAGACGCGCAACGACCCGTGAGAGACCGGCACCTTCACACGTCTCGACAACATCTGCAGCGCTCTTGTATGCATACGGTGCTTCCTCGGACAACAATGCCCACTGCGATCGCGCCAGCAGAATGCCCTCCTCTTCGAGCTTCTGCCTGAGCGCCTGGCCGCTCATCACCTGCTTCGCCTTCGTTCGTGACATCGCGCGTCCGGCGCCGTGGCACGTCGACGCGAACGACAGGTCCCGCGCCCGAGACGTGCCGGCGAGGACGAACGACGCGGTGCCCATCGAGCCGGGAATGATCACCGGCTGACCGATTTCCGCATACCGCGCTGGGAGCTCTTCGTGACCGGGTCCAAATGCGCGCGTTGCACCCTTGCGGTGCACGCACACCCGCCGCAGCCGTCCATCCACGAGGTGCTCCTCGATCTTCGCCAGGTTGTGCGCCACGTCGTAGACGAGCCGCAGGCCGAGCGCCTGCGACGAGCGTCGGAAGAGCGATGCACAGGACTCGCGCACCGCGTCCGCGAGCACTTGCCGGTTCGCGAGCGCGAAGTTTCCGGCGGCGCTCATCGCGCCAACGTAGCTCCGTGCTGCGTCGTGCTCGAATGGCACGCACGCCAGCTGTCGATCCGGTAAGGCGTAGCCAAGCGTTGCCTGCAGTCGATCGATCACACGCAAATGATCCGTGCACGTCTGATGACCGATGCCGCGAGAGCCCGAGTGGATCATCACGCACACTTGCCCTTGGAAGAGCTCCATGGCGGCAGCAGCAGCGGCATCTCGGATCTCGTCGACCACCTGTACTTCGAGGAAGTGATTGCCAGCGCCGAGGCTGCCGAGCTGTGGCGCCCCGCGCTCCTTTGCGCGCGCCGAGATGAAGGCAGGCTCCGCATCTGGCAACGTCCCACCGCTCTCGCAGCTCTCGAGGTCCTCGTCCCAGCCGGCGCCGCGCGCAACCGCAAACCGAGCACCCTCGCGCAGCACCTGATCCACCTCACCGACACCGAGCGACATCCGACCGCGCCCGCCCACCCCACGCGGCACACGGTGGCCGAGCGTGTCGACCAGCTCGCGGAGGCGCGGCTTGACATCGGTGTCGTACGCGAGGTCGCTGCGCAACAGCCGCACACCGCAGCCGATGTCGAACCCGACGCCGCCCGGTGAGATCACGCCCCCGTGCTCGACATCGGTGGCAGCAACACCCCCGATTGGAAAGCCATAACCCCAATGGATGTCGGGCATCGCCAGCGAAGCCACGACGATGCCTGGCAACGTGGCGACGTTGGCCACTTGCTGCACGGCCTTGTCCTCGATGGCCTTTTGCATCAACGCATCGGAGGCAAAGATCCGGCCTGGCACCTGCATGCCCGGCACGAAGCCAACCGGCAGCTCCCAGACGAACTCGCCGATCTTGCGTGGCGCGACCATGGAGCTCTCCCTTAGTTCGGCCGCCTCGGCGAGGCGGCCCTACCTATACATTGAAACGAAAGACAATGACATCGCCGTCCTGCACGACGTAGTCCTTGCCTTCCGCACGTACCAGACCTTTTTCGCGGGCTGGCTTCCAGCCGCCCACACGAACGAAGTCCTCGAACGCGACGGTCTCTGCACGGATGAATCCGCGCTCGAAATCGCTATGAATCACGCCCGCGGCGGCGGGCGCCTTGTCACCGGCCCGAATCGTCCAGGCGCGCGCTTCTTTCTCACTTCCCGTGAAGTAGCTTCGCAGGCCCAGCAATCTGTACGCGGCGCGCGCCACGCGATCGAGCCCTGACTCGTGCAAGCCAAGCGACTCGAGAAACTCGCGTCGGTCCGACGCCGGCAGCTCGACGAGCTCCGCTTCGACCTTGGCCGACAGGACCACGACCGACGCCTCTTCCTCGTCACGTGCGACGGCCTCCTCCAGCGCGCGCACGTACGCGTTGCCGCACGCCGCATCGTGCTCCGCGACGTTGGCGGCATACAGCTCCGGCTTCGCGGTGAGCAGGTGCAAGCCCGGCAACAGTGCACGCTCCTCGTCTCCGGCGTCAAAGGTCCGCACGGACCGCCCGTCGGACAGATGTGCCCGCACCCGCTCGAGCAGGTGAACTTCGGCCTTGAGCGCTGCATCGCCCGACTTGGCCGCCTTCGACGATCGCTCGAGACGACGATCGACGGTGCCGAGGTCGGCGAGCGCCAGCTCGATGTTGACGATCGCGCGATCGCGCTCCGGGTCGGGCGCCCCCGTCACGTGCTGGACGTTGGGGTCCTCGAAACAGCGAACGACGTGCACGATGGCATCCACCTCGCGGATGTTGGCGAGGAACTGGTTGCCGAGCCCCTCACCCTGGCTCGCGCCTCGTACCAGGCCGGCGATATCGACGAACTCGACCGTCGCAGGCACGACCCGTTGAGGCTGCACCAACGCCGTAATCTGGTCCAGTCGCTCGTCGGGCACTGTCACGACGCCGGTATTCGGCTCGATGGTGGCAAAGGGATAGTTGGCCACCACGGCGCCGGCCGAGGTCAGGGCATTGAACAGGGTGGACTTACCGACATTGGGAAGACCGACGATACCGAGTCGAAGCATAAATGGGACCGCAGAGCCGCTCGGGAAACGAGGCCCGCACGACGCGGGCGTCCTCACCAAGCCCAAACCTTGGATCTTACCGCAGACTTCCGGATGCACCGCGAGCTGTGCAGCCCTGTGGTCCACGAGCGTCAAATGCGTTTATCCTGATGCGGGTGTGCTGCCCGGTCTCCCTTTTGTGTCTCTGTCCCTGTTTCCCGTTTCCTGATTCCCGATTCCTGTATTGGGGGCTTCATTGTTCGCTCGGTTTGCAACAACCCTCGTCCTCGGAGTGGCGGTCCTCCCGGCCGCCGAGCCGGTTGCGGATGCCGTGTACTACAACGGAAAGATCATCACGCTGTGGGAAGGCGTAGAAGCCGCGGAGGCGCTGGCGGTGAGCGGCAACAGCTTCCTCGCGGTGGGCACGAACGAAGAGGTGCTCGCCACGGCAGGACCGAGCACCACGAAGATCGACCTGCAGGGGCAAACGGTCGTGCCGGGCTTGATCGACGCTCACACGCACCCGATCGAAGCCGCACTTTCCGAAACGGACAGCCCGCTGCCGCCGTTCGACTCGATTGCCGCCATCCAGCGCTACATCCGTGATCGGGCGGCAGACACGCCGGCTGGAACACCGATCGTCGTGCCGAAGGTCTTCGCCACACGGCTGGCGGAACGCCGCTATCCGACGCGAGAAGAGCTAGATGCGGTGGCAGCGGATCGGCCGGTCGTGGTCGACAATGGCTACGCGTCGGTCCTCAACTCGCTCCTCCTCGAGAAGTACGGCATTACGCGCGACAGCCCCGACCCGCCGGGCGGCAAGCTGGGCCGCGACGAGAAAGGCGAGCCGACGGGTCTCATTCTCGGCGCCTCGGAGCTGTTGGGTCCGCTGCGCCAGCCTCGCGCATGGACCGCGCGCGACCGCGTCGAGGCGCTAGCGCGCGTGCACGCGCGCTACAACAGGGTCGGCATCACGAGCACGATCGATCGCGCCGAGGATCCGGCGGGCTTTCGCGCCTATCAGGCACTACGCCGCGACCGCGGCCTGACCGTGCGAACGTCGGTCACCTATCGCCTCAACGGCGCCGCTCGGCCGGAAGAGCTCCGGCACCAGATCGAGGGACTGCCTTTCATCACCGGGTGGGGCGACGATTGGCTCCGGGTCGGCTCGCTCAAGGTTGTCGTCGACGGCGGCATGCTGATGGGGACGGCGTATCTGCGCGCGCCGTACGGCACGCGCACCGACGTCTATGGCTACAGCGATTCCACGTATCGAGGCGAGCTGACGACCCCGGCGGCCAACGTGCAGCTGACCGCACGTCTCGCACGTGACCTTGGGTGGCAGATGACTGCGCACGTGGTGGGCGGCGGCGCCCTGGACGTCCTGCTCGACGCCTACGAAGCCGTTGACGAGCGAGGCACGCTCGGCGAGCGGCGCTTCACCGCGACACACGCGAACTTCCCCGACCCACACGCCATCGCGCGCGCGAAGCGGCTCGGCATCGGCTTCGACGTACAGCCGGCGTGGCTCCATCTCGACGGCGACATTCTTCGCGACGTGCTCGGGGCCGATCGCGTGCGCCACCTCCTCCCGCTCCGCTCCCTCTTCGACGCGGGCCTCGTCGTCGCTGGCGGCTCCGATCACATGGTGCGACTCGATCCGCGCCACGCCACCAATCCGTATCACCCTTTCCTCGGCATGTGGATTGCCGTCACGCGCGAGACGCACACGGGGACCGTGCTGGTGCCCGAGGAGCGCATCACTCGACTCGAGGCGCTGCGCATGTGGACGTTGAATGCCGCCTGGATGACATTCGAGGAAGAGCGCAAGGGATCGATCCAGCCGGGCAAGCTCGCTGATTTCGTGGTGATTTCGAAGGATCTCCTGACCTGCCCAGAGGCAGACATCAAAGACATCGAAGCCATTCGCACCGTCGTCGATGGACGCGAGGTCTATCGGGCGCGTACGGGTGCTTGATGGAGAAAGGAACCGGGGCGCGACAAGGGGCCAGGCCCCCTTTTCCCTCAGCTTGACACTCTGGCGCGTGCGGGATACAGTTCCCATCAAGCTCTATCGCATAACAGAATGCGTTCTGCTGAACGGACCACGCATCGGGTGTCGGAGAGAACCCCCTACATCACGCTCGTCGGGAAGGTCGTGCAGATTATCGAAGCCTTGCGTGACGCGCCCGAGGGCCTGGCACTCCAGGCGCTCGCCCGCCGCACCGGCTACGTCAAGAGCTCCATCCATCGGATTCTCCTGAGCCTCCGGCAGCATGGGTACGTCCAGCAGGACGAGCCCGGCGGCCCGTACCGTCTCGGTCTGAAGTTCGTCGCGATTGGGCGTGCCGTCAACGGGAATGTCTCGCTCGTCCAGGTCGTCCGGCCGCATCTCAGGGAGCTCGTGGCAGCCTTCGACGAGAGCGCCTATCTGGCGGTCTTACGGGGTGAGCGTGGCATCTTCGTCGATGTGCAGGAGACCAACCGCGACTTGCGGCTCGTCGGCCCGCTCGGCGCAGAGGTGCACTTCCACGCGACCGCGGCCGGCAAGGTGATTGCCGCGCTCTTCCCCGCAGACCGGCGCGCCGCGCTTCTGGCTCGCCTGTCGCTGACGCGCCTCACACCGCGCACCATTACCTCGCGTGCGGAGGTCGAGCGGCAGTGGACGCGGGTACGCCGCCTTGGTATCGCCGTCAACCACGAGGAGACCATCGTTGGGGCCGTCTTCCTCGCGGCACCGATCTTCGACGTCGAGCCGCACGTGTGCGGCGCCATCAGCATCGGCATCCCGAAGGCGCGATTCTCGGCCACACTTGGCCGTGCGATGGCTGCCGCTTTGAAGGATACCTGCGCGCGCCTCTCCGAGACGTTGGCGGCGGCCGGTTACACGCACAGAGTGGGTGCGGCGCCAAGACCCGTCGAGCTCGGAGAGACGACACGGTCGACGTTGGCAGGATAAGTTGGGAATCGGGAGTCACAACGCAGAACTCAGGACTCATCACACCGTGAGCGTCAACCTGTCGCGACGAGCGTGGCTGACTGGGGCTGCACGAAGCCCCAAGGTCGAGGGGCACTGGCTGCACGTGCATCGCACAGCCATGGCGTGCCGCTTCGAGATCACGGTGCCCGACGAGACACCCAGCGCCGTGGAGCAGGCCAGCGCGGCGCTGGACCTCGTCACGCGCCTCGAGGCTCGACTCTCCGTGTTCCGCGGCACGAGCGAGGTCAGCACCCTCAACCGCGACGCCGCCGAGCGGCCGGTCGTCGTCGAGTCGGGGCTCTTCTCGCTCATCGAGCGCTGTCAAGCGCTGCACGCCGAGACCGAAGGTGCGTTCGATCCGACCTCCGGACCGCTGACCCGCTGCTGGGGCTTCTACAAGCGAGAGGGACATGTACCCGACGCCAACGCGCTGCGCGCGGCACTGGCGTCGGTAGGCATGCAGCACGTCGTCCTCGACCGAGATCAGCGCACCGTGCGTTTCGGGAGGCCGGGCGTCGAGCTGAACTTCGGCGCCATCGGCAAAGGCTACTCGCTCGACCTCGCTGTTCGGCTCATGCAGCGACGCGGCGTGGGCGCCGCGCTTGCCTGCGCCGGCGGGAGCAGCGTCGCCGCCCTTGGTCGCCCTCCCGGCTTGCCAGGGTGGATCGTGAGCGTGCGACACCCTGCCCGGCTCGATGGCGCCGGCACGCGTGTCCGGCTCCGCGACGCACATCTTGCGACCAGCGGTGAGCGAGAGCAGTGGTTTGCAGCGGACGGCAAGCGGTATGGCCACCTCCTCGATCCGCGCAACGGCGCGCCGGTCGACGCCGTCCGCCGGGTCTCTGTCGTGGCCTCGTCTGGCGCCGAGGCAGACGCCCTGGCCACCGCCTTTTTCGTCTCTGGCGTCGAGCTCGCACGACGCTATTGCGCGGCACACCCGGAGGTCGCCGCGATCTTCTACGAGGACGAGGCCGATCGTCCGGTGGTTGTGGGCGCTCACCCGCGATGTCGGTTCGAGGTGGTTCATGAGTGAAGCCGGCGCGGGTGCATCCACTCCGCTTCCAGCCGTGGCGCGCGTTGCGCTCGTGACGCTGCGAATGCTCATCGGCTGGCACTTCCTCTATGAGGGCTACTACAAGATCGTGCTGCCGGCCTGGACGTCGAACGGCGCTCCCACTGGCCGCTGGAGCGCCGCTGGATATCTCGCCAACGCGGCGGGCCCCTTTGCAGATGCGTTCCAGACGGTCGGCCAGTCCAGCATTCTCCCGTGGATCGACATGGTCGTGATGGTGGCGCTCGTGCTCGTCGGGCTCTCACTCCTCCTGGGCTTCCTCACACAAACGGGCTGTCTCGGCGCGATGCTGCTGCTCGGCACGTTCTACATGGCGTTGATTCCGTTGGCCGGCGCACCGCAGGCCGGCAGCGAGGGCACCTATCTCATCGTCAACAAAACGCTCATCGAGCTCGCAGCGGTCTGGGTGCTGTTCTTGTTTCGCACAGGACATATTGCCGGCCTGGATGTGCTGCTCCACGCGCGCCGTGGCAGCGGGAAGAAGATGCCCGTCATCTCTTCCTCCTTCTCTGCCGCCGCGTCACCCGAACAATGAAAGAGATGACAGGCATCTTCTTCCCGGCACACGCTCATGCGGATTGAGGTCTTCGAGGACCCGATTGCACTCGGCAAGGCGGCCGCAGCGGTCGCGGCTGAAACGATCGAGGAGGCGGTGGAGGCGCGCGGCCGAGCACGCATCATTGCCGCGACGGGTGTGTCGCAGTTGGCGTTTGTCGATGCCCTGACCCGTCGACCGGGACTCCCCTGGTCGTGCGTGGAGCTGTTCCATCTGGACGAGTACATCGGCCTTCCAATCACGCATCCGGCCAGCTTTCGCAAGTATCTGCTGGAGCGGCTCATCAGCAAGACTGGTCTCACGACCTACCATTTGCTCGAGGGCGAAGCGGATCCAGAGCTCGTTTGTCAGGAGGTGGGCCGCGCGCTCACGACGGCACCAATCGACGTCGCGTTCGTCGGCATCGGCGAGAATGGCCACTTGGCCTTCAACGACCCGCCGGCCGACTTCGAAACCGAGCAGCCCTATCTGATCGTCACGCTCGACGAGGCGTGCCGCCGACAGCAGGTTGGTGAGGGATGGTTCGCGGCGTTGGACGACGTGCCCCAGCGCGCGATCTCAATGTCGATTCGACAGATCCTCAAGTCACGCCGCATCCTCTGCATCGCGCCAGACCTCCGCAAGGCCGAAGCCGTCAGGGCATGCTTCTCTGGCCGCGTCAGTCCCATGGCGCCTGCCTCCATCCTGCGTACGCACCCGGACACCACACTGTTTCTCGATTTCCTTTCCGCCTCGTTGCTCGATCCAGCAACGATCGCACGGGGCGAGCTTTGACGGAGGAGATGATGCCACCGCGTCCCACCCGACGGGATTTCATGAAGACGACCGCCGCCGGCGCCGCCGGTCTTGCCGTCAGCACTCCGGCGGCTGGTCTTGCTCGCGCCCGCCGCGCGCAGGACGAGCCACGGCCGCTCCAGCTCGGAATCATTGGGCTCGACACGTCGCACGTCATCGCCTTCACCGCGTTGCTGAACGACTCGTCGAATCCGCACCACATCCCGGGCGCGCGTGTGGTTCGCGCCTACAAGGGCGGCAGTCCCGACGTCGAAGCGTCCGCGACACGCATCGAGAAGTTCACGGCGGAGCTCACGAGCCGTTGGAACGTGACGTTGGTTCCGTCGATCGAGGAGCTGTGCGAGCAGGTGGACGCCGTCCTGCTCTCCAGCGTCGATGGCCGGACACACCTTCCCCAGGTGCGACCGGTCATCGAGGCTCGGAAGCCGGTCTTCATAGACAAGCCGTTCACGGCGAGCCTACGCGACGCACAGGAGATCGTGCGTCTCGCGCGCGAGCGCGACGCCCCGATCTTCAGCTCCTCGGCGCTCCGTTTCTCCGACGATGTGGTGGCGCTCACCCGTGAAGGGCGCGCGGGCACCGTTCTCGGGGCATCGACATTTGGCCCGGCGCCTACCGAGCCGCATCATCCAGACTTGTTCTGGTACGGCATCCACAGCGTCGAAATGCTCTATACGCTGCTGGGCCCAGGGTGTGCGCGCGTGACCCGCACGCACACGGACGGCGCTGACGTCGTTGTTGGCCAATGGAAGGACGGCCGGCTCGGTGTGGTGCGCGGGATCCGCGAAGGCGAGGCTTCCTACGGAGCGGTCGTCTTCGGAAGCGAGGGTGTCGTCGGCTCGCCGTCGCTCGTCCAATCCGCGCCCTCATCGGCGTCGACCAAGAAAGACGCTCGGCCCATGTATCACGGTCTCGTGACCGCGATCGTCGAGTTCCTGCGAACGGGAACGCCGCCAGTCGCGCCAGAGGAAACGCTCGAGATCATTGCGTTCATGGATGCGGCCGAGTCCAGCAAGTCGCAGAACGGCAGTCCTGTAGAGGTTCGAGGTTGAGTATCTGCTTACCTTCGTGCTCGTGTTCTGGCCCATGGGCGAGCTCGGTCGTGCCTCCACGATGGAGGAGCTGAAGTGATGGATGCACTGTCTCGAGGTCCGACGGCCCCGGACGCGCACCAGCGACAGCCTGTGCGGATCCGGACGATGCGCCACGACGACATCGCTGCAGGCCTGCAGTTGTGCCGCGCGAGCCAATGGAACCAAGTTGCACGCGACTGGGAGCTGTTTCTCGCCTCGAGCCCTGAAGGGTGCTGTGTCGCGGTTGACGACAGCGATGAGGTCGTGGGCAGCGTTGCGACACTTCGTTATGGGAGCGCCTTCAGCTGGATCGCGATGGCGCTCGTCCTACCTGCGTACCGTGGCGCCGGCATTGGCACGCGCCTCCTCGAAGAAGCGCTCACGATCTTGCATGATGGACCGGTGGTGCGTCTCGATGCCACACCCGCCGGCTTTGGACTGTATGAGCGCGCCGGATTTCGAGAGGAGTACCGGCTGCAGCGCATGCAGCGCGCTGTAGGGCCGACGTCGAGGTCGGGCGAGCGTGAATCGGGCGTCGGCAGGTCGAGCGCTCGACCCATGCAAGACGATGATGTCAACGAGGTGCTGATGCAGGATCGCGAGGTGTTCGGAGCGGACCGGCGTTGGTTGCTCGACGCGTTCAGGCGCGATGCACCGGAGTATGCGTGGGTCGGCGGGCAAGAGCACATCGACGGCTACCTGTTCGGACGCCGCGGTCATGCGTTCGAGCACCTCGGTCCGCTCGTCGCGCGCGACGAGGCCACGGCGCGCGAACTGGTCGCCGCATGCGTGTCCACCCATCCCGATCGGCCGTTCATTCTCGACGTACCCCGCCGGACGTCGTGGGCTCATTGGTTGGACACGCTACAGTTTACGGTGCAGCGACCGTTCATCCGGATGTACCGTGGCAACGATCGGCCCCTCGAGCGGACGGACCACGTGTTCGCGATCGTGGGTCCAGAATTCGGCTGAGCTGCAAACGGGGACAGCCCCGAACAGCCCCCGTTTCCGCTCCTCGAAAAACGAGGGCCTGTCCGGGCTATCCCGTTTTCCAGTGCCACCATGAGCCCCATCACCATCGAGCACACCGGCTTCGTCGACCTGCAGGTGAACGGCTTTGCCGGCGTCGATTTCAACGACCCTGGCTGCACGCCAGATGACCTACAGCGTGCGCTCGACACCGTCGCGCGCACGGGCGTCACGCGCTGCCTGCCAACACTCATCACGTCGTCGCTGGATCGCTTCACGGCATGTGCGCGGTTGATCGTAGGTCATCACAGCTCGCTCATCGCCGGCCTGCACATGGAGGGACCGTACATCTCACCGGTGGACGGCGCGCGCGGTGCGCATCCGCCAGAGTATGTCGTCCCTGCATCGATAGAGGACTTCGAACGTAGACAGGAAGCCGCGGAGGGCCGGATCGTCCTGGTCACGTTGGCGCCGGAAGTGCCGGGTGCGCTCCCGCTCATCGAGCACCTCTCGGCACAGGGCCTGCGTGTGGCCATCGGTCACACAATGGCCGAGCCGCGACAAATTGCCGACGCCATCCGTGCCGGCGCGACGTTGTCGACGCACCTGGGTAATGGCTGCCCGCTGACGCTGCCTCGTCATCCCAACATGCTCTGGGAAGAGCTCTCTTCCGACGAGCTCACGGCGAGCCTCATCGTCGACGGGCATCATCTGCCGCCGGCGACAGTCAAGGTGATGGTGCGCGCGAAGTCGCCGGAGCGTACGATCCTCGTCACCGATGCCGTCGCACCCGCGGCGTGCCCGCCTGGCGAGTATTGGGTCAGCGGTATGCGGATCGAGCTCGACACAGCCGGGCGCGTGTCCAAACCGGGCGGCCATACGCTGGCGGGCTCTGCACTGCTGATGCCAGCGGGCATCGCCAACACGGTACGTTTCACAGGTCTCCCGATCTCGCAGGTGTTGCGAATGGCGTCGGAGCAGCCCGCCGCTTACATCGGCATTGCGCCCGCAGGCCGCGTGACAATGTCCTGGGACGCCGAGGCGCGGACGCTGGCGGTCGAACGCGTGACCGTGTAGAGACCTTGGAGTTGTGCTGAAACAATGGGCTTGCTCGATCATCTCGTAAGTGAAGAAGACCTCGAGGATCGTCTCTCGACACCGAACGAGACAGATATTGAGTGTTGCCGGCGCCTCGACGGCGACCTGCTCGTCCTCGGAGCCGGCGGGAAGATGGGACCGTCGCTCGTACGGCGCATCGTCCGCGCCTCGGCGGCAGCGGGCGTCAGCCGGCGTGTGATTGCCGCCTCCCGTTTCTCGGCTCCAGGCAGCCAACAGGAGCTCGACGCCGCCGGTGCGACGACTGTCGTGTGCGATCTCCTCGAGCCGGACAGCGTGGCCAGTCTGCCCGTCTGTCCCAACGTGCTGTTTCTCGCGGGACGCAAGTTCGGGTCGACCGACAATACGGCACTGACGTGGGCCATCAACACGATTGCTCCAGTTAACGTGGCGCGGCACTCTCGCAGTTCGCGCCTCGTCGTGTTCTCGACCGGGAACGTCTATCCGTTCGTGCCGGTCTCCTCCGGCGGCTCGGTCGAAACGGACCAGCCGGCGCCGCGTGGCGAATATGCGCAGTCCTGCCTCGGCCGAGAGCGCGTGTTCGAGTACTTCTCGGATCGCTACCGCACACCAACGCTCCTCTTTCGGTTGAACTATGCGGTCGACCTTCGGTACGGCGTGCTCGTCGACATCGCCCGCGCGATCAAGGCGCGCCAACCAGTGGATCGCACGGTGAGCCATCTGAACGCAATTTGGCAAGGCGATGCGAGCTCGTACGCGTTACGGGCCTTGGAGGGATGCGCCTCGCCGCCGCGCGTGTTGAACGTCAGCGGACCAGAAACGCTGTCCGTGACGGACCTTGCCGCGTTCTTCGGCAAGCGGTTTGGCACGCAGCCTCTCCTTCGCGGCGCCCCATCTGGACAAGCGCTCCTCACGAACGCGAGCGCCTGCCACGCATGGCTCGGCGCACCAGAGGTCACTGCCGACGCGCTGATGGAGGCCGTTGCCTCATGGCTCGAGCGGGATGGCCGAACACTCGACAAGCCGACCCGCTTCGAGGTGACCGACGGAGCGTTCTAGGTCCTTGGTTCAATGGAAACGTCACTCCCAGATCTCCGGGGGCGCTTACTCGACGGGCTCGTGATTCCCGCGCATCCCTTGGCGCTGAACGTGCATCGTCGGCTCGACGAGCGGCGGCAGGCGGCGCTGACGCGCTACTATCGCGCGAGTGGCGCCGGCGGTCTCGCCGTAGCCGTCCACACGACGCAGTTTGCCATTCGAGACGCAAAGGTCGGCCTGCTGGAACCGGTGTTGGCGCTCGCGGCCGAGATCGCGCGCGAGCCGTCCGTCGACCGGAGTCCGCCGGTGCTCGTGGCCGGCATCTGCGGTGACGAGAACCAAGCGACCCGGGAGGCAGGTCTCGCGCGGCGGCTCGGGTACGATGCGGGGCTGGTCAGCCTGGCGGCCCTGCGTGACGTGCCGACGCACCGGCTCATCGCGCACTGCCGTGCCATCGCCGAGATCATCCCGGTCTTTGGCTTCTACCTCCAGCCGGCGGTAGGGGGTCGGCTCCTGGATTACGAGTTCTGGCGAGCGTTTCTCGACATCGAGCAGGTGGTTGCGATCAAGGTTGCTCCGTTCAACCGTTATCACACGCTGGATGTCGTTCGTGCGCTCGCCGACAGCAAGCGCCAGGAAGAGGTCGCGCTCTACACCGGCAACGATGACAACATCGTGGTCGACCTGCTCGCCGACCACCTGGTCGGGACCGGGGACGGCTCGGTGCGGATCCGGTTTGCCGGCGGTCTGCTCGGCCAGTGGGCCGTGTGGACGAAGCGCGCCGTGGAGCTGCTCCAGGTCATCAAGGCATGTCGTGCGCAGCACGGGAGCGGCGCCCATCAATTGCTGGCACAAGCCGCCGCGCTCACCGATGCGAACGCCGCCCTCTTCGACGCACGACACGATTTCGCCGGCTGCATTGCCGGGCTCCACGAAATCCTCCGGCGTCAGGGACTCCTGGCGGGTCGTTGGTGCCTCGATCCGGACGAAGATCTCTCACCCGGCCAACTGGAAGAGATCGACCGCGTCTGCCGCGCGTATCCGCAACTGCAGGACGACGATTTCGTCGCCGCACAGCTCTCCGAATGGCTCCGCTGCTAGGGTTTCTGGCTCGTTCCGACCGTGTCACGCTCTGGCTCGAGCTGCGCCGGTACGCCGAGGTGCTGAAGCTGGCGCATCTGCCTGAGAATCACCTCCGCCAGTGCGCGCACGAGACCGAGCGACGCGGCCGGGCTGTCGGTAATGAACTCAGTGAAGTCCTCGCGCGTGAAGGCGAGGGCGTGGGTATCCTCGGCGGCGCGCAACGTAAGGCCCGTATCCTCGATCCCGAGGAGACCGAAGATGCCCACCGCCATGCCTCGTGTCGCGCGCCGGACAACCACGTCACCACCCAGATACTCCAACGCACCTGACACCACGAAGAAGCCGTGGCTCTCGGGATCGCGACCCTGAGCGAGGATCTCTCCAACCTCGAAACGGACCTCGGTCATGTGAGCCGCAAGCGTCGCGATCTCATCACTCGTCAAGTACTGGAGCGGGTGCACTTCCATCAGCAGGAGCGCCCGCTCGATCGTGGTCAGCGTCGGATCGATCTCCATCGTAGAAAGGTCCTGCTGTGTCGGCAGGCCTAAAGGCCCGCGCTACACACGACTTGATAGATGAGCCATCGCCCATGCCGCGGTCTCGCGAACCGTGGCGTCCCGCGCGTCCAGATGTTTGGCGACCAGGTCGGCCAGCTCATCCAGCCGCTTGCTCCCGATCAAATACAGAGTACACGCACGCAGCCAGCTGTCACGACTGGCGAGCAACGTCCGCAGCACCTGGAGGAGCGATGGCGGCTCCAGCTGCAGGCGAAACGCCGCCGCCCGCACGCGCTCCGCTTCCGCTTCCTCACCGACCAGCGGCGCGAGCATCCATCGATCGTCAATCGTGAGAATAGAGTCGAGATACTCCCGCGCTTGGGTCCGAAGCCGAGTGTCGGAGCTGTCAAGTCCTCGACGCGCCCGCAGGATGTCGCGCGGCGGATAGAGCAACGCGAGACGCCGGAAGATCAGCTCGTGCGCTCGCTCGAGCCGCTCGGTCACTGCGCGGTGCAGGAGGCGGACGTCCGGTCCATTCGTCATCCCGCTCAGAGGCGCCCGATGAATCATCAACCGAAGATACACGTCGACATCGTCGTGGAGCTGGCGCGCGATCGTCGCCCGCGGAAGAAAGAGGCTCACATCACTCTTCCTCACCCGGTTGAGCGCCCAGAGCGTCCGTTGAAGGAGGATAGGACAGTCGCGATCATCGGCCACCCGGAGCAGAGAATGTACGGCGTCCTGACTTCCGATCGTAGCGAGGACACGCGGAATCTCCCGCCTGACCTTGAGCGATGACCGACGGTCGGCGAGATAGTCACCCAGCGTCCCCACGATGAGCGACCCAAAGCTGGCGAGCGCATCACGGGCATCCTTGCGCTGTCTCGTGTGCTCGAGCCGGGCCACGAGCGCAGGCACATAGCTCCGCTCCTGCGTCGCCGCGACCAGCCGGAACGAGGCACGACGCACCTCACCGTCGGGATCGTCGAGCAAGGCATCGAGACCCTCGTCATCCGGAATGCCATCTGGGCGCACGGTCGCTGCCTCCTCGCGTGAGGCTGGCTCGCTCGCACCGGACGACACGCCGGCGGCTGCCACGGCAGCGGTGTTCCGCAAAATGGCCGCGGCATTGAGCTCGGGCGAAGCCATCACACGGAAGCGCACGGAAGACGACGCGTGCTTCAGCAGATCGGGCACGCGCTCGCGAACCGCTTCCGGATCAATCGCCAATAGGCGGTCGAGCGCATAGAGGACGTGCGTCTCCCTCGAGCTGCCGAGGAGTGACACCAGGCCTGCCACCGCCTCCGGCTCGTGCCGACTGGGCACGACCGGCGGTTGGTACCCCAGCATGCGCTCCACCGATGATGAGAGCTCGGTCGAATAGGCCCGCGTCACGACCACCTCGACCACGAGCCAGATCACAACCAGCACGATCGTCAGCGCCGTGAGCTGGAGAATCGTGCCTCCCAGCAGGACATTCAAGCCGAGAATGAGCAAGCCGGCCACGGCATCGGCCCCTCGATCGATGACACTCTCGATGAAGCGCTTGGCGCGTGCGCGCACCTCATCGCGCAACGGGAAGAAGAGGAACTCGCGGGCGCTTCGCGTAATGGATGTGCGAAGCGTCGCCTCGTAGAGCCGCGTGGCGAAAACGGGCACCAGAACGGGCCACAGGAGGATGGCGCCCGAGCCCAGCAGGATGCCGACGGGTAACACCGCGGAGGTCACGCGCACACCGACGCGGGAGAGCAGCAGGCCGCTCAGACCCAGGCCAGCCGCGAGCGCCAAGACGTTCTGTGCCGCGTTGAAGAGCCCGAGCAGCCACGTCAGCTCGTGCGGATCGGTCGAGCGCTGCTGCAGGGCGTATTTGAACTGATAGTCCAGCACGCCAGACGTCACGCCTGCCACCAAGAAGAGAAGCACGAGCAGCTGCACGTATCGCGACGCGAGAGCGGATGTCGAGCGCTCCAGTGCGGCGCGAGCCCGCTCCGCCTCCAGCGAATCCGCTTGGCTGCGCTCGAGGCCTCTCGTCGCGAACGGGATCGCGAGGTGGGCGGCAACGATGATGAGCAGGCCGACCGGAGGCGAAAGCACCGGACCGAGCAGCACAGCAAGAAGGCCGGCCACTATCCCGCCAAGAATTCCCGCCGCCCCAATGAGACCGATGAGCCGTCGTGCGCGGCCTGGGTGAAGCTGTTCGTTCGCCACGATCCAGAACTGGGCCACCAACAGGACACCGTAGGCGCTCACCCACAAGTAGAAAACGATGGCAGCCGCCGGACCGTCCTGGCGAAACCAGACACTGAACAGGGCGACGGACAGTCCCGTCAGGAGCGCAGCCCGTGACAGCACCTTCGGCGACGACAAGCCGGCGCTGAGACGATCGAACAGATGCACAGCGAGGGCCGTCCAGAACGCCAGACCGACCGAGATGTACGGCAGATACACAACCGACACGGTGCTCAAGAGCAAGCCGTCCCGAGCAATCCGCGCCAGGGTGAAGGCGAGGATGACGAGAAAATGGAGGAGGCTCAGGCTCCAGACCAGATGGACTTCATCCGTGTCGATGCGAGGAAAGAGTCGAATACGCGACATCCCTCTGTATTATGGCAAGGGATCGAGGGATCAAGGGATCGAGGGATCAAGGGATCGAGGGATCGAGGGATCAAGGGATCAAGGGATAGAACGCATCGAAGCGACGGGCCGGTAGCGATTTCCACGATGGGCGTCACTCGAACCCGTTTCCTCAACCCCTAGCCCCCTAGCCCCCTAGCCCCCTAGATCCCTAGACCCCTTGATCCCTTGACCCCTTGACCCCTTGACCCCTACGTAGGCACCTGCACGGTCTCCAGCACCGCCTGCACCACGTGCACGAGGGTCCGCGGCCGAAAGGGCTTCTGTAGGAACACGGCTCCAGAATTTCGGAGGTCGAGTCGCGCCACCGCTTCGCCGAGA